>JBKHDX010000201.1:0-8869 GCA_046541115.1 Spirulinaceae cyanobacterium
ACGCGCGAGTAGCAAGGGAACGCGCGAGTAGCAAGGGAACGCGCGAGTAGCACCTGGTAGCTCGGCAAGACAGGACGGGGCTAATAACCCAAAATTTTCGGTAACGTGACAGTAAACGTCGTACCTTGGTTGATTTTACTACTGACTTGAATGCAACCATTATGGAGATCGACTGCTTGTTTAACGATCGCTAAACCCAAACCCGTCCCCGGAATTTTCCCCACGTTTCTCGCTCGTTGGAATGGCTCGAATAAGCTCTTGTGGTCTTCTTCTGCAATGCCAATCCCTTCATCTTGAACTTGGAGAATAATATTATCGGCATCGCAAGCTAAACGCAAGATAACAGTTCCGCCTTTAGGAGAATATTTTATCGCATTAGCCAGTAAATTGTTGATCAAATGCCACATCAACTTTTCATCTATATAAACGCGATCGCAATTACCCTGCTGTTCAAAAACCAACTGATGATGAGTTTTCGGATGATTTTGGATAACTTCAATCAAATCTTTACAAAATTCGGTTAAACTCATCAGTTGGAGATTGAGTTCTAATTTCCCCGATTCAGCTTTGCCAAAGAGCAACACTTCTTCTAACAACAAATTAATATTATTTGTGGCTGCTTGGATGCGTTTGAGATGAGTTTCTTTCTTTTCTTCGCTGAAGATATCTTTATACACCGATAGCATTTCTGCTGAGAGTTGAATTGCAGAAAGGGGCGTGCGAAATTCGTGACACACCATCGAAACATATTGATTTTGCGATTTATTTTGCGCTTCGGCAGATTGACGATAACTTTCAGCAATGGCGGTGGCTTTTTGTAGTTCGGCTTCGGCTTGATGGCGAGATATCGCAATCTCAATCGTAGCTTTTAATTCTCGTTCTCTAAAAGGCTTAACAATATAACCAAAAGGCTTAGTAATTTTAGCGCGGTCTAAGGTCGCTTCATCGGCATAAGCGGTTAAGAAAACCACCGGAATTTGGACAGCCTTATAAATTTGGTCTGCCGCTTCAATCCCATCCATATCCCCGGCTAACATAATATCCATTAAAACCAAATTTGGTTGATTAGAAATTGTGGTGGCGATCGCGTCTTCCCCCGTATCAACTAAATCCACAACTTCATAACCCATTTTGGTTAAGCGAGTCGCTAGGGTATCAGCAATAATTGCTTCGTCTTCAACAATTAAGATGCGAATGGTCATAATTTTGGGCAAGATGGATTGCGATAAAAAAAAAGCGGGGAAAACCCGGCATTAAAACCGTCTGCGGGGTTTAGGATTAGGAAAAGTCAAAGAAAATACTGCACCTTCCTCATTATATATTTCTAATTTTCCTTTCAACTGACGCGTCAGACTTCGGACTAATCTTAATCCTAAAGAATTATTGTTTTCAACATTAAGTTTTTGGGGTAAACCAATCCCATTATCCCGGACAATTAGTTTTAATTCATCTCGGTCATTTTTGAGGAGTTGAATGAAAATTTCGCCCGTGCGACGATCGGGAAAAGCGTGCTTGAGGGCATTAGAAACCAGTTCGTTAACCAGTAAACCGCAAGGAATCGCGGCATCTAGGGGTAAGTTAGCATTCTTAACGTTTTGCCGCAAGCTAATGTTATGGGGGTTAAGGTTATAAGATGCGAACAAATGGTTACTCAAATCTTCGATGTAAGTGCTTAAATCGACTTTAGCAAAGTTTTTCGATTGATAAAGCTTCTCATGTATTAATGCCATGGACTCGATGCGGTTTTGGCTATCGGTCAAAATACTTAAAACATCAGGATCGTCAATGTACTGGGCTTGGAGGTAAAACATCCCGGAAATGACTTGCAGATTATTTTTAACCCGATGGTGAACTTCTTTTAACAAAAGCTCTTTGTCATCCAAGGATTTTCTAAGTTGGGCTTCTGCGGTTTTGCGGTCGTGGATGTTGGTGTTGGTTCCCACCATGCGGAGGGGTTGGCCGTCAAGGGTGCGAGTAACCACTTGACCGCGGCCCAATATCCAAATCCAATCCCCAGATTTGTGCTGCAAGCGGTGTTCTAGGCTGTAATACTCGGTTTCGCCCTTGAGGTGGCGTTCTACGGCGGCGAGGGCGAGGTCTTGGTCGTCCGGATGAAGTAAAGATCGCCAAGTGTCAGGAGCGTGAGGGAGTTCTCTGGGTTCGTAACCGAGCATTGCCAGCCAACGGGGGCTTAAGTAGCCTTCTCCGGTTTGAACGTTCCAATCCCAGAGGCCATCGTAGGTAACTTGTAGCGCGAGATTGAGGCGTTCTTCGCTGGCTTGTAGAGCTTGTTGGGCGGCAATGCGATCGCTAATATCGACAAAAGAACCAACAATTTCGATGGGGTTGTCATCTTCGCTATCGCGAATCAAGCGCAGATCGTCGCGAACCCAGCGATAACTGCCGTTTTTGTGGCGAAAGCGGTATTCATAAGTGGCACTATCCCAATCGAATAAATCGGTTGTGTCTAAAGCCGCTTCGAGGTCGTCAGGATGAACGTGAGATCGCCAAAAATTAGGCTGATTAATAATTTCTTCAGGCTTATATCCCAGAATCTCGTAGACATTATCGCTGATAAATTGAAAAACCAATTCTGAAGTCAGGTCGCAACTATACAAAATTGTCGGACTTGCGGCTAAAAGATATTGCAAGCGAGCATTACTTTGTTCGAGTTTGGCTTGAGATTTCTCCAGTTGACGAGTACGCTTTTGAACTCGCTGTTCGAGGTCTTGATTGAGTTGGTTCAGTTGGGCTTCAGCCGCAAGGCGATCGGTAACATCTTGAATAATACCCACTGCCCCGATCGGATAGCCGCAGTCATCAAAAACTCGCGCTGTCGAAATACTAATATCGACCCAAGAACCATCCCGCCGTTGATAGCGTTGTTTTTTCTCTTTAAGGGGTTTTCCGGCGAAGGTATTTTTTAAGTCTGCGAAAAACACTGAATACATTTCCGGAGGAATCATCGGTGGAACTTGGTTTTTTGCTTCCGCGGCCGACCAGCCAAAAATACGCTCGGCGGCAGGATTCCATAATTGCACTTTACCTTCAGTGTCGAGCAGATCGATATAAACCGGGGCCGCAGCGATAATGGCGTTCATCAGTTGGTTAGTGCGCTGAAGTTCGGCTTGGGTATCCTTGAGAGGGGTAATGTCGCGGGCGATCGCCAATACCGTATTAACTTGACCGCAACCATCATATTCTGGCACTAAGCGGGTTTGATAGGTGCGCCAACCGTTGCTGGGGGTTTTGTATTCCGTTTCCATTAAAACCTCTTTCCCTGTCTCGAAAACCCGGGCCAGATTTTCTTCCCATTGCCGGGCGATTGCTTCAGGCATTTGTAATTCCTTGAGGGTTTTGCCAATAAACCCCTCTGGCGCTAAACCTGTAACTGGGATAATCGCCGGATTCATGTAGAGATAGCGGCCATTGCCATCAAAGCGACCAATGGCATCCGGGGAGTTTTCAACGAGGGCGCGAAATTCTGCTTCTCGTTGGCGGATAATTTCTTGGGAAGCTAATAATTCCTGGGTGCGTTTTTGAACGCGGGCTTCGAGTTCTTGGTTGAGTTGTTGGAGTGCTAACTCGGCCTTTTTGCGATCGCTAATATCCGTTGCTGCCCCCGACAAGCCCACGATCTCCCCTTGAGTATTATAAAGGGGTTCGAGGAACATCTCAAAACAGCGCAGGGTTCCTTTGATGTTAATCGTAATTTCGGCTTGCTGAGCGCATTCTTGGGCGAGTACCGTTTCTTTGAGTTGGGTCAGTGAGGCTGTTTCGGAGGGGGAATATAACTCTCGGTCGTGTTTGCCAATAAATTCTGCTGACGATTTATATTCGGGGGCGGGGTTGTAAACCCAGGTGTAGCGCAAATCCCGGTTTTGTTGAAACACGGTGACGGGAGAACGGTGGAGTGCCACCCGAAAGCGCTCCTCACTTTGACGCAGTAAACATTGGGTTTGATGGCGTTCGATGGCATAGCGCAGCGATCGCTTCAGCAAGGGATAGTTAATCTGTCCTTTGACCAAATAATCTTGGGCCCCCAAGCTCACGGCTTCGAGGGCGAGTTCGGCATCATTTAAACTGGTCAAAGCCACAATCGGTATATCCTCGGCGGCTTTTAGTTTTTGTAGCGTTTCGAGTCCCCGCGCATCGGGCAGATGAAGATCGGACAACACCACATCAAAGCTTTGTTGGCTTAACGCCGTCAGCGCATCCCGCAAACGAGACACCGCTTGCACTTGCCAATCTATCCATTGAGCATCTAGTAAAATTTCTTGCAGTAATTCCGCATCGGCGGGATTATCTTCGAGGAGCAACAAGCGAATTGTCGAGGATGAGCAAACCATGGGTCATTATGTCAGAAAATGATTTGTTTTTAACCAAAACTGTTCGATGGCTTGAATGACATCCATAAACACTTCTAAGTTAGCGGATTTGACCACATAACAATTGGCATGGCGATCGAGGGCTTTTTCAATATCTTGGTCGGCGGTGGAGGTGGATAAAATAATCGTCGGAATTTTGCGTAATTGAGGGTTGCTTTTGATTTCTGCTAAGACTTCGTGGCCATTTTTGCGGGGTAAATTGAGGTCGAGAATGATTAAATCCGGTAGGCTGTGATGTTGATATTGTCCCTCTTGATAAAGGTATTCTAAAGCAGCGATGCCGTTACGCACTAAATGGATATTATGAGGAACATCGCTATCATTTAGTAACTCTGTGGTTAATTCTGCATCTTCGAGGGAATCCTCCACCAAGAGAATTTCGACGGGTTTGATTAGCTTGTTTCCAGTGGGCATGACTTAAGAATTAATGGTTTATTTGGGAATCGTAAAGTAAAAGGTAGAACCTATATTAACCTGAGACTCTACCCAAATTTTTCCTCCTAACTGGGTTACGATTTTTTGACATAACGCTAAACCCACGCCAGTACCGGGATATTCTTCGCGCAAGTGCAATCGTTCAAAAATATGGAAAATTCTTTCAAAGTACGCGGGATCGATGCCAATACCATTATCGCTAACGGTAAATTCCCAAGTCTCGCCGCGATCGCAAGCGCTAATCCGAATTTCTGGGGGAACATCGGGCCGGCGGAATTTCAGGGCATTACTCATCAGGTTTTGAAGGAGTTGCACCATCTGGGAGGAGTTGGCCGCAATGGTGGGTAAAGGGGCAGTGGTAATAACTGCTTGAGTAGCGGCGATGCGATTGTCTAAGTCCCGTAAAATTTTACTCACCACGGCATTGAGATCGATTTCGCCGATGGTGAGGTTACTGCGACCGACTCGCGAATAAGCCAGCAAGTCTTCGATTAAGTTCTGCATCCGGGCTGTGCCTTCGACCATGTTATGAATATAACGATGGGCGCGATCGTCTAGGCTTTCTTTGTAGCGGCGTTCGAGCAGTTGCGCGTAACTGGAGATGGTGCGGAGGGGTTCTTGTAAATCGTGACTGGCTGCATAGGCAAAGCGTTCGAGTTCTTCGTTGGAGCGTAAAAGCTCTTGATTGAGTCGTTCGAGACGCTTTTCAATTTGCTTTCTTTGGGTGATTTCGACGATAATGCCTCCCACCCAAGGCCGGGGACGATGGGGGGTGCGAATGGGGACGTAGGAAACTAACCAATAACGTTGGATTCCGGGGGCGCTGGGTACTTCTCCTTGGATTTCAATGTTGATAATGGGTTGACGGGTGGTTTGAACTTGTTCGTAGTAGGGAATGACCACGGGGGCTAAGTCGGGCAGAATTTCGGGAATGGTTTTGCCGAGATGATCTGCCACTGGAACCCCGTTGATTTCGGCGAGGGTTTCGTTGATTTTGACAAAACGGAGGTCTTCGTCAATGATGGACAACCCCACCACGGCGGTAGAGGCTCCGGTGAAAAAGTCGTCGAGGAGTTCATCGGCGGAGGGGCGTTGTAAATTCCAGTATTGCCGCAGGTTTTCCCGTTTGTTAAATTGTGTCGCGATCGCGTTTTGGACTTCTGTGATGGAAAAGGGTTTGGTGATGTAGTCATCTGCCCCCAAGGTCATGCCCTGACGGAAAGATTCGCGATCGTTTAAGGCGGTGGTGAAAATGACCATAATCGAAGCGGTTTGAGGGTTGGCCCGTAAGTATTCGACTACATGAAATCCGTCTAGCTCTGGTAGTAAGATATCACATAAAATCAGATCGGGGTTTTGTTCGGTGGCTAACTGAACCCCTGTCCAACCATCTCCCACTGCCAAGCCCTGATAGCCTGAAACCTCCACTAAACTCAACAGGTTTTGGCGCATTAATTCGTCATCTTCAATAATTAAGATTTTACGCATTCTTGGCAGTTAAAAGGAGATTTATTTTAGCATGGTAGAAGATATATTCGTGGCGGCGATCGCCCGCTTTTGAGCCTTGGATATCTTATCATTTTGTTCGGTATTGTGGCCTTTTAAGGCTTCAAACTGTCTCAATTTAATCATTTGCTTAAATAGCCATATTGTGCTAGGGATTCAGCACGGCATTTTGTGTAGTTTTGTAAAGTAAATGAAAAGATAGTCAGGATTACTCGGTACTATATAAAACGGATTTTTAATAGCGTTACCGGGTTGGGTATCAATAACGGAGATAAAACATGGACTTTATTGTTAATACATTTGGCAGCATCAACTGGGAAGTCATTTTTCAATTGACTTTCGTGGCTTTGATCATGATTGCCGGGCCGGTGGTGATCTTTTTACTGGCATTGCGGGGCGGCGATCTCTAGAGTTTCCCCTGGGGCGATCGCGGTTGTATTGATGTAAGAGAAAAATTTCAGCAAAAGATCGCCCTCTTTTCCCTCGGCTCAACCCTAGCAGCCCAATATCTAAACTGCTCGAAAAGTAGAGCCGGCCCGGGAAGATATCGCCTTCTTGTCCTCTGCCGCGATCGCCCATGTTAAGCCTTCTTTCCCAACTTCAACAAGCGGTACAGCAACAGCAATGGGACAACGCTACCCAATATTTGCAACAACTGAGATCGCAACACCGCCAGGATTTAGCCCAAGCCAGCGATACGGTTTTAAAAGAGATTACGACTTTAGCGTTACAGGTTTTTAGTCAAAGTGATTTTCAAGCTCGTTGGGAAATCGCCAAATTATTTCCCGATCTCGGCACCACCGCGATCGCGCCGTTGTTAGAGATTTTACAAGACGAAGAAGCCGATAACGAGGAACGCTGGTTTATCGCTCGTCTTCTCGGTCAATTTCAAACCGATCGGGTGTTTAATGCTTTGGTCGCCGTTCTCGAAACCTCTCAAGACGAAGAACTCAACACCATAGTCATCAACACTTTGGGCAGTTTTGAAGCCAAAGCCATCCCCACCCTCACCGCCTTATTGCAACAACCGCGATTTAGCGTTTTAGCCACCACCGCCTTAGCGCAAATGCGCCACCCCGAAACCCTCGCTCCCCTACGGGATCAAACCCAGAACAAAGACGCGATCGCCCGTGCTGCGGCCATCGAAGCCCTGGGCAGTTTTAACGATGTCGCCATAGTGCCATTATTGCGTCAAGCCACCCAAGACATTGCCCCTGCCGTTCGCAAAGAAGCCGCGATCGCGTTGGGACTTTGGGGGGCAAAAGCACCGGAATTAAACCTAACCGCCGATTTAGGCTCATTATTGTACGATTTTAACGCCGAGGTCTGCCAGCAAGCCGCCATCGCCTTGGGACGCATTGGTAGTGACGAAGCCGCCGAATTAGTTTTTCGGGCTTTGGTATCTCCAGCAACTCCGATCCCATTACAACTGGAATTTGCGCGATCGCTCTTTTGGATGGAAACCCCCCAAAGCTTAGAATATCTCCTCCAAGCCCTCGATGCCGTCGCTTTAGGGACTCGCATTGAAATCGTAAAACTCCTCGGCCGCATTAAATCCCCATCCTTACAGCCCCAAGCAGCCCAAGGCTTATTAACCTTCTTTCAGCAACAAACCCATGTCGAAGACGACCTCGCCCAAGCCTTAGCTCAAGCCTGGGGCTATTTGGGCGATCGCGCCGCGATTCCAGTCTTAGAACAACTCGAACGCAGCCCTTCTAAAACAGTCCAACTCCACGCGATCGCCGCCCTCAAGCACTTTTGAGGTCATTCCAATTAAGTTCCATACATTAACTTGATGGGTTCAGTCCGTGAAAGCGGACTTTGTTGTCGTTAGCCCCAGATTTTAATCTGCGGGCGGGCTGTCGGTTTTATTTAGAATTACTATAGAATCGAGGCGGAGCCTTGTGGCAAGCATCCCTTGGTGGAACCAAGAAACGAGATTAACTTGTTTAACATCATCATCAAAAATTTAGCCAGATACTAATTAATCATGACTGTTGCCAAAGATAAATCTCCCCGCCTAACCCCCCAAGAATACTTCCTTTGGGAAGAACAGCAACGAGAAAAATATGAGTATATTGACGGCGAAGTTTATGCCATGGGAGGAGGTAGTAGAAACCATAGTTTAATCGCTGTTCGGTTAACAACTTTATTATTTAATCATCTAGAAGGTAGTACTTGCGAAACTGGAAATTCAGATTTGAGAGTCAAGATTGTTAACACCAATAACTATACCTATCCTGACGTGAGTGTAACCTGTGACGAACGGGACAAAACGGCAACTCAATACATTACTTATCCCTGCTTAATTATTGAAGTATTGTCGAATAGTACCGAAGCCTACGATCGCGGCGCTAAATTTAGACTTTATCAAAAAAATCCAGTTTTGCAAGATTATTTGTTAGTGAGTTCTACTCGCATCGAAATTGATTTATACCATAAAAAAGAAACCGGAGAATGGATAATTATCAACTATACCCAGGGAGATATGGTGGAATTAAAAAGCGTCGATCTCCAGTTTTCCGTCGAGCAAATCTATC
>JBKHDX010000202.1:0-8867 GCA_046541115.1 Spirulinaceae cyanobacterium
AACCAACAACCAACAACCAACAACCAACAACCAACAACCAAACCAAGGAGGTTAACTTATGGCAGCAGCCACCGAATATAAAGACTTTTACGCCATTCTGGGGGTAAGTAAAGACGCAAGCCAAGCCGAAATCAAAAAAGCCTTTCGGCAATTAGCCCGTAAGTATCACCCTGATGTCAACCCAGGAGACCAAGAAGCCGAACAACGTTTCAAAGAAATCAATGAAGCCCACGAAGTCCTCTCCGACCCGGAGAAACGGGCAAAATACGACCAGTTTGGGCAATATTGGCAGCAAGGCGGAATGCCTGGCAATGCAGGCGTTGATGTTGGTCAATACGGCTCGTTTGAGGACTTTCTCAACGAACTTCTCGGACATTTTGGTAATCAGCAAGCCTATTCTTATCAAACCAATCCTACGGGATTTGGCGGCTTTGAAGATATTTTTGGCGGCGGTTTTGGTGCAACCCAACCTCCCGTTGCAGACATCGAAGCCCAAATTCAACTGACTTTTGCTGAAGCTTTCGAGGGAGTTCAGAAACAATTTTCTCTCAACGGTGAAACGATTAAAGTTCGCATTCCCCCAGGGGCTAAATCGGGAAGTCGCGTCCGCGTGAGAGGGAAAGGTCAACTCAACCCCATGACTAATCAACGGGGGGATTTGTATCTCAATGTCGAGTTGCAACCCCATCATTTCTTCCAATTTGACGGGGATAATTTAGTGGGAGAAGTGCCGCTAACGCCCCCAGAAGCCGCTCTGGGTAGTGACATCCAAGTTCCGACCCCGGAAGGGTCTGTCACGGTGAAAGTGCCGTCTGGGGTGAATTCTGGGCAAACCCTACGACTGCGAGGCAAGGGTTGGCAAAAACCCAGAGGACAACGCACAGATTTACTCATCAAACTCAAGGTGGTTACGCCAGATTCTCTCACGGAAACCGAACGAGAGTATTATCAAAAACTGCAAGAAGTTAGTTCAACGAATCCCCGTCAATCTCTTGAGTCTGTTCGTCTATAATCAGACAATTTAACTTTCATTTCATTAAGTCTGTTGTTAGCAATGCCAATTGTAAATTTTATTCCAAGGAGGACATGATGCGCCAATACATTCGCACTTATATTCGTACTCGGATTGGTAATGTTGAAGAAGTTTGGCTGAATGAGAATGGTCGCGTTCAACATTACAAAAAAGCCATTTCCCATACTAAAGTTGAACCTTGGTTCCGGTCATTTTCTAACCCCCGGTTGTATCGCATTTTGAGTTCTCCTCCTCAATTTAGCAATGATAATGACCCCAATATCATCGACGCGGAAGTTGTTGAATCGTCTCCTCGTCTACTTCAACCCAGATGGCAAAAGTTTAAAAAGGTTGCGAGAAGGTGGGGCAAACGTTTATCATCTGCTTGGAATGCGGCTTGGTTTGAATTAACTCGTCAGGACTAATTTAAATCGTTTTAACTAGCCGCATTATTTTAAGACGGTGCGTTACACTTCGTTAACGCACCCTACTGTCGTGACATACCTTAAAAGGTGAGTTACGGCGAATTGCGCTTATTGCCCTCATAGCGTAGGTTTTAGCCGCCTAACCCACCCTACTAAAGCCTCATTCTAGCTGTGTCACGGCACTACGTTAAAGCCTCATTTTAGCTGTGTCACGGTGCTACAGCTACTCTATTTCTCATCATAATATTTGATGATAGAATTGAGGGGCAGAGCCTAGTTTTTACATCCATTGGTGCAACCAAGGAACGAGATTAGGAGGTTTATATCTTGTTTGTCAATGCTATCTATAATAAAAGTTTAAGTTGTATAAGAAATTGGCAAATAACCAATAACTAATAACCAATAACTCATCACAAAAATGACAGCTTTTGGCTTAATTAACCTAAATAAACCTGCGGGGTGGACTTCCCATGATTGTGTCGCAAAAGTGCGTCACTTGCTGCGAATTAAAAAAGTGGGTCACGGGGGAACCCTAGACCCTAAGGCTACCGGGGTTTTGCCCATTGCATTTGGGAAGGCAACTCGTCTGCTTCAGTTTATGCCTGACCCGAAATCTTATCGCGCTTTTGTGCGTTTCGGGGTACAAACGACTACGGATGATTTAGAGGGAGAGATTATTCGGAAACAAGATGGGGCGAGTTTGACGTTAGAGCAAGTTGAGCCGCATTTAGCGCAATTTATCGGTAATATCGAGCAAATTCCCCCGGCTTATAGTGCTATTCAACAAGATGGGAAACGCCTGTATGAACTGGCAAGAGCCGGAAAAAGGGTTGATGTGCCGTCTCGCCGGGTAAATGTGTTTGATATTGAGGTAATTAACTGGTATGCTGGGGAGCATCCTGAGATAGAATTGGGCATTTCTTGTGGGGGTGGAACATATATCCGCGCGATCGCCCGCGACTTAGGAAATGCAGTCGGCACAGGGGCAACTCTGGCTGCCCTCGAACGAACCCTAAGCTGTAGCTTAACCCTCGATACTAGCCTCACTCTCGAAGAATTAGACCACCAACTCCAGCAAGGCACATTTACCCCAGTTTACCCCGACGCAGCTTTAACTCATCTCAACGCTATCACCCTCCCGACTGATACGGCTAAACGCTGGTGTCAGGGTCAACGCATTGCCAATTGGGACAGCAATCCAAGTTTGACCCAATTTTTAAGAATATATAATCTCGAAAATGAGTTTTTAGGAATTAGTGAAGTCCGAGAACAGAATAATACTTTAATTCTCGCCCCCAAAGTAGTCTTTTGACCTTTTGCCTAAACGACCTACATTTTAATAACGCGATGTGCGACTAAAAAAGATAAGAAAAGTCTCATCTGGGAAAATATTGAGCTGATATTATTTTGAGAGTTGAGTCGGTAAAGAAATGATAAACTCTGTGCCTTGTCCAATCTGGGAAACACATTTTAAACTTCCCTTGTGTTTTTCAGTAACAATACGATAGCTAATTGATAATCCTAAACCTGTGCCTTTTCCGATGGGTTTGGTGGTAAAGAAGGGGTCAAACAAACGAGTTTGTGTTTCTGGGGGAATACCAGGGCCATTATCTTTGATTTTAATCACAATTTGATTATCGTGCGATCGCCCAGTTTGAATCCAAATTTTTAAATTTTTTTGAGAATCTGCTGTTTCTTCTAATACGTCAATGGCATTAGCTAAAATATTCATAAAAACTTGATTGAGTTGTCCAGCGTAACATTCAATTTCTGGTAAATCGCTGTATTCAGTAATGACTTGAATTTCGCGACGTTGGGAAGTGGCTTTAAGACGAGACTGCAAAATCATCAAAGTGCTATCAATCCCGGTATGAATATCAACGGCTTTGACTGCGGCTTCGTCGAGACGGGAAAAAATCCGCAAGGAAACCACAATACTGTTAATTCTTTGTGTCCCTACTCGCATTGATTCTAATAAACGAGGTAAATCGGTTTTGATGTAATCTAAGTCATATTCTGTTGCAAGTTGTTCAATTTCTGGTGTAGTAATCTCTTGTTTTTGATAAAGTTCTAAAATCGCAAACAAAACATCAACATATTCTAAAGCATATTCAAGATTACCGTGAATAAAGTTAACCGGATTGTTGATTTCGTGGGCGACTCCTGCAACTAATTGTCCTAAACTTGACATTTTCTCAGTTTGAATGAGTTGCAGTTGCGTTTCTTGTAACTGTTTTAAAGTATTTCGTAATTCTTGGGCTTGGGCTTCAGCAGTTTTCGCAGTAATTTGTAGTTCTTGGGTGCGTTCTGCTACACTTTTGATTAACCAATTAAAAGATTGAGATAATGTCCCGATTTCGTCTTCTGTCGTCACCGGGACACGCAGATTAAAATCGGATGATTGGGCGGCTTTTTGAGCAATCTGATTCAGATAAATTAAAGGTTTTGTAATCGATCTTGTCGTTTGTAGCGCAATAATTCCGGCAACTGCAACGGCAATCAAAGCACTACAAACAATGACAAATTTTTCAATGCCTTGAGCATTTTCTAATTCAATTTCTGCTTGACGAGATTGATTTTGTGCAATGGCAACAAGATCGTTTAAATTCTCGATAGAGGCTTGCATTTCCAGTAAAGGATCGACCTCATGGGCTTGAATTTGTTTCGAGATTTCTGGGTTTTTGAGGTGTAAATCCTGAAATCGTTCAAGCCGATTGATCGTATGGGTTAGTAAAGATTCAATTTCGGAAAAGTCGCTGGCTGTCCAAGCAGGATTACGATTAAAAAAGTTAGTAATTTGAGTTTGAAGGAATTTTATTTCTGCTAAACTTTTCTGAAATTCTTGTATAGTTTGTTGAGCGGTTAACCCATTCTTGAAAGCAGTAGCCCGTAAGCCATAATATTGCGATCGCTCAATTTCTGCTTTTAATTCTACTAGCAATTGGGCTTGAATATTCGCATCTGCAAGTTGCTTTACCCCTTGGCCTTGGTAATAATCAGCGACGACTAAACCTAACATTGAGCCTAAAAAACCAATCCCTAAAGCTAAACCATAACCAAAGCCAATTTTCTTTTGAATCCGCCAACGACGGTATTGCATGAGTCGATCGGTCTGAGTGGTGCGTAAAATTACCATAAAGCGTATAGGGCAGTGTCAGTGATTCTAAGTAAATTTAGGTTAGTCAACTGCCTCAAACAAAATCGATAAGGTTTATTTTGGTAAATGCAACACTTTATAAGGAAGTATTCGAGGGTTAATGCCAGTATATCTACTAATATTTTAACCGCTACAATCTTACCTTTCAGGAAAAATCGTCTTCCTGATTCCTAATACCTTCGAGTTTTTACGGTTATGCACTCGGTCGATCAATTAAACCGGGACTATGGTCGGGGTTGATTTCAATGACTAAATCCACTAAATCGGGGTTTTGTATCAAAGGCTGGATAAATAAATCAGGGTGAAGGGCTTTCCAAAAGTATTCAACGAATTGCTCTACTTCCTTGTCGCTCATGCCGCCTTTGCCTTGCTTTCTCATTTTTTGTTCGGCGGCTTTGCGCCATTGCTGACTCCAGCGATAATCCACCGGATTAAGGACAATTAAGCGGTCAAGACGTTGCCAAAGGGGTAAGTAGGCTTTCAGGCGATAATTGCAGTCTAAGGCGAATTTACGGTCGTCTGCGGTGACAATGGGGTAAGGGGGGTTGGTAAATGCTGATTCTGCCATCGGACGCACCCCTACACACCAGCCCTCAAAGAATATTATATCCCCTGGCGTTACGGCGACTGGCGCAACGCGATCGCCTGCGCCATGGTGCAAGGATTTATCAAAGCGGGGGATGAGAATCTCTGAGTTAGCCGGCGATCGCAGTTCGTCGAGTACCCGAATGCCCTCCGCCACATCATGAGTCCCTGGCGGCCCGCGCCAAATTAAGCGAGAATCTTGCTGTTGCAGGGTTTGACGGGCTTTGTAGCTGAGATACAAGTCATCGAGGGAAATGGCGATCGCGCGATCGCCCAAATGATGTAAAATTATTGGCAATAGAAAAGATATTGTGGTCTTCCCCGTGCCTTGTCCCCCCAATAGCCCCTGAATCAACGGTTTTCCGTGGTTTAACCTCGCTTCATGGAGCTGCATTGCCAGGGGTAACCATAACTCCCACGCAAATTTATAAACGGTCTTAAAATCCGTTAAACCGATTTCAAAACAGGCTTTTTCAACGTCTTGAATGGCAGTTTGAAATAGTCGCGATCGCGCTTCGATTTGCGCCAATCCTGTATCTTGGGTAATGCCAAAAGCTTGCGATCGTGTTGAGTTTTTTAACTCTTGTTTGAGTAATAATTGTAACTCCTCCCGTTGAGGAGAATTGCCCCTCCGCCAAGATTGCAAAATTGCTATAAATTGCATAAATAAATTGACATATTTACTCTCGGTGTAACTTCAGTTGCAGCGTCAGCCAAGTTTCAAACTTATCATAATTTCATAATTCAAAATCTTAATTAAAGATTAAATTATTTCATTTTCTCGAATCAATAACCATCCTAAGAATTGAGTTTAAACGCTTCTAAAAATAGCCCATAAGTCAAACCAATTTTTAGTGCATTCAACACATCAGCCAATAAACTCATTCGGGTTATGTCCAAATTACGACGGGGTTGACGATATATAAAACGACTCGTAATTTCTGTCACCAAAACCAAAACTCCTGCGGCGGGAACATCCCAAAATGCCAACTGTCCGGCGGTACTACTCAAAGCACTTCCCAAAAAGAAACCAAACAAAAAACTAATGGCAACTAAAGCAATTCTACGCCAGGGATTATTAAATAATGTAACCACGCGATCGCTCAACCGATCGAATAATGTACTTAAGCGCGTATTTTGCATAACTTTTACACCAATCTAAATTCAACTCTTATTCTTTCGCCGTTTCATCGCCATAACTCAAACCCCAAGCGTGCATTTCCCTAATAATCGGTTGCAAACTTTCCCCCAAAGCCGTCAAAGAATATTCTACCTTTGGGGGACTTGGGCGTAAACCTGACGATGCACAAGACCATCGGCTGCCATTTCTCGTAACTGCTGCGTCAGCATTTTTTGAGTGATTCCCGGTAACGCACGTTGTAGTTGATTAAATCGCTTTACTTCCATAAAAAGTTCGCGCAGAATGAGGACTTTCCAGCGTCCTCCAATGGCTTTTAGGGTTTTCTCAACCGGACAATGAACTTGCTTTTTCGCGTCTTTAGATTTGGTCATCGTTACTTTTTGGGTACTGTCTTACTTTAAAGTGCATACTTCTCAAAAATACTGTATACCGTTTAAATTTAAAAAAGAATAATTCAACCCAGAGGAAATATGATTACTATTCGCAAAGCAGAAGAACGCGGTTATGCTAACTTCGGTTGGCTCAAAACTTATCATACCTTTTCCTTTGCCAACTACTACGATCGCGATTATTTAGGCTTTAGAAGTTTGCGCGTGATTAACGAAGATCGCGTCCAACCGGGAGGGGGCTTTCCTACCCACGGACATCGCGATATGGAAATTATTACCTATGTCTTAAACGGCGCACTCGAACACAAAGATAATTTAGGAAATGGGTCAATGATTCACCCCGGAGAGGTACAGAGAATGAGCGCCGGAACGGGAATTTTACACAGTGAATATAATCCCTCAGAAACCGAGGCCGTTCATTTGCTACAAATTTGGCTCTTCCCCGATACCAAAAACCTCGAACCGAGTTACGAGCAGAAACAGTTTGCGATCGCACAAAATCCCAATCAACTGCATCTTGTTGCAGCCCCCAATGGGAAAAATAACGCTGTCACGATTCATCAAGATGTAGAACTGTACGCAGGCATTCTACAGCCTGGAGCAACCGTTTCCTATCATCTCTCTCCCCAGCGTCACGCTTGGCTACAAGTCGCACAAGGAGCAATTTCTGTGAATGATAAGCCCTTTAATTCTGGAGATGGTGCGGCAATTAGCAATGAGGAAAAACTGAGCATAACAGCCCAAAAACAAGCGGAAATTCTCTTATTTGATTTATCGTAACCTCATCCCTATCTCTCAAGGGATGAGAAGGAGAGAGTCCTTTGTCATTTGTGCTTACTGATGACAAAGGACAAAGGACAAATTAATCGCGCTAAAGTTAAGAAAGATAAAACTTTCTTGACGATAGCAACTAAATATGCAATACCACGTTATTTACGACGGCGACTGTAACCTGTGTTCTAACTTTACCGAAGCCCTCGCTAAAATCGACCGCGGCCAGCGTTTTGACTACATTCCCATGCAAGACCAGCAAACCCTCTCTCAGTTCGATATTAGCGCCGCAGATTGCGAAATGGGAATGATCCTCATTGATGCAGAAAACCCCTCTCGTCGTTGGCAAGGCAGCAACGCCGCCGAAAAAATTGCCCATCTGCTACCCTTGGGCAATACCCTCATCGATTTGTATCGTAACCTACCCGGTCTAAAATTTCTGGGCGATCGCGTCTACGACCAAATCCGCGACAATCGCTATCAATGGTTTGGCAAGCGGTCTCAAACTTATCATGCCCCTTATCCCGTGGGATGTGCCGCTAATCGAGAAACACCTCAAACACCTGACGGCAAAAAATCTTAAGTCTCTCGATCACATCATCTGCGGGGGGAGAATCGCCCACAATTCGCCAATTTTCCACCGTGGAAAGTCGCCACGCCTCTCCCTTATGGTTAAATGCGGCAATTTCTAAGCCAATCAAGCGATAAGACTCGTCTACCGGATCTTTGTAAAAGCGAATCTGCACTAAAATACTGCGGCCTTGATAGCGAGGACTCCACCCTGGAAGATGAAAGCCAATATCAATCGAGTCTGGATCGACCATTTCCTGGGTGTCTGGGTCATTTCTCCAGGGCTTGAGGTCGGCTTTCGCGTCTGGAAATTGCCCCCTAAACAAATTGACAGCGGTGGCGATTTTAGAGGCGATCTGTACGCTTTTCGCTTGTTCTGCTGCGTTCACGCCAGTTCTCCTTTTTACGTTACTAAATCTTAATGGTTTGTTAACTAATTTAATTATTTATAACAAATATTGACAAATTTACTGTATCTTTGAGCGCAAATTGGCATTTCCGGTCAACTTTGTCTTCAGGGGTGGGTTGGGGCAGTTTTGTAATGAGGGCTTTAGCCCTTACCCAATCCAGCCCTTAAAGGCTTACAGTGGCGAGAGAAACTTCAAGCTAGGTTTAATGATAAAAAACCAATATTTTAAGCAATTCTTAAGACCAAAAGGCTGCTATAGCCGAGTTTTTGTTTTACGCTTGAGAAAAAAGGTGAGGTTAAGCCATGGAGATGGAAAATGTAAGCCCTAAAATCGAAAAACGTGCAGGCAAAAATCTTTGGATTACGTCAATTTTAACGTTTTTTATCCCATTTGGTGGTTATATCTAT
>JBKHDX010000203.1:0-8843 GCA_046541115.1 Spirulinaceae cyanobacterium
GCTTCATCGAGGGCGATGGGAATGGAGGCGGCGGAGGTGTTGCCGTATTTGGCGAGGTTGCTAATCGTTTTTTGGGGGGGGATTTTTAATCTTTGGGCGACGGCTTTAATAATGCGTTGGTTAGCTTGGTGGAGCAATAACCAATCGATCTCATCCACGGTCAAATCGGCACGGAATAAGGCTTTAGAAATCACTTCTGGCACTTTGGCCACGGCAAAACGGTATACCTCCCGGCCATTCATGGTAATGGGTTGATAAGTGCCGAGATTGACTTGAGTATCTTCGACCAAGGGCTTTGATTCGCCTTGAAAGGCTAAATTCAGACAATGATTGAGCGTACCGTCGCTACACAATTCAAAGCCCAAAAGATTATCTTGGGCCGGATCGGCTTGCATCACTATCGCTCCAGCGCCATCCCCAAACAGTACGCAAGTAGAGCGATCGCTCCAATCTACCCATCTAGAGAGGATATCAGCGCCAATCAACACCACGTTGCGATAAACCCCGGTACGGATGTACTGAGCTGCCGTCACCATACCAAAGACAAATCCCGAACAAGCCGCCGTCAAATCGAAAGCTACTGCTTGGGTTGCGCCGATTTCGGTTTGAATTTGGGCGGCTGTCCCAAAGAGGTCGTCGGGGGTGGAAGTGGCCAGGATAATCAGATCGATTTGGTCGGGGGTGAGTTGTGCCATGGCGATCGCGTTTTGGGCAGCTTTCGACGCGATCGCGCATAACGATTCTTCGGCCCCCGCGATTCGTCGCTCGGCAATCCCGGTGCGGCTTTGAATCCACTCATCGGAAGTTTCCACCACTTGGCCCAGAGCCTCATTGCTAACCACCGCTTGGGGGATAGCCGATCCACTTCCTGTAATGACAATTCCTGCCCCTTGATAATTCACGGGCCTTACTCCATCCCTGTATATCGGGTATCCCATCATTTAACTTTCTTTTGACAATTCAGAACGAGGGCTAGACTGGGCGCGATCGCGGTCTTGATTATACGCCGACTGAATGCGCTCGGAAACCTGATGGTCAATGGCTTCTTTAGCCAAGCGAATCGCATTAAAAATCGAAGGTGCTTGGGAACTGCCATGACTAATAATGCAAATGCCATTAACTCCCAATAACAAGCCGCCGCCGTGTTCGGCATGGTCGATGCGCTGTTTGAGGCGTTTGAGGTTGGGTTTGAGCAAGGCGCTTCCCACTTGACCCCGCCAACCTTGCGGCAATTCTTCGCGCATGGTTTGTAACAATACTCCACCAATGGCTTCGGCAAATTTCAATAAAATATTGCCTGTAAAACCATCGCAGACAATGACATCAAATTGACCTGACAATACATCCCGTCCTTCGGCGTTGCCGATAAAAGAAATCATCGGATTTGCCGTTAATAATTCGTGGGTGCGTAATGCCAACTCATTGCCTTTACAGGATTCTTCGCCAATGTTGAGTAAACCCACTTTCGGGTTATCGATGCCCAACACATACTGACTGTAAACCTGTCCCATTAGGGCAAATTGTTCGAGATATTTCGGACGACAATCTACATTTGCCCCGACATCCAACACAATCACAGATTTGTTGGCCATCATCGTGGGGAATACTGCCCCAATCGCCGGTCGGTCAATGCCTTTGATCCGTCCGAGTCGCAATAAACCTGCGGCCATGGCTGCCCCGGAATGACCCGCCGACACCACTGCATTCGCTTGTTTAGCTTTAACTAAGTCCATCGCCACATTAATTGAGGCTTTGGGTTTGCGTCGGATTCCCATCAACGGTTCTTCGTGCATGGAAATCACATCTTCTGCCGGAACAATTGTGATTTTGTTTGGTAACGTGGCCGAATGCTGCTGTAGACAAGATTCGATTTGTTGGGGGTCACCCACCAACAAAACTTCCACATCCAGTTCTTCAGCAGCCCGGATAGCGCCGGCCACAATCTCAGCAGGGGCGTGATCCCCCCCCATAGCGTCCACTGCAATTTTTTCGCGAGTCGATCCCATCGATCAAAGTAATAGAAGCCTTTGCAATTTTACCAGAAGCCGTTAACAGTCAACAGCATTATTGTGGGAAGGTTCCCGCGATCGTGTTCGCGACGAAGGAAGAATGACCCATGAAACCACAAAATCTAATTGCCCAAATGTTTAATCACCAAGCTAACGCATTAGTGCGGTTTAGTCAGCGTTATGGCCGTCCGAGTTGGTTGCTGTTTTTGTTGTTGTTTACTTTGATTGTCTCCCTTTGGCTGGCTTCACCGGGACAGGCACAACTACGGGATATTGATAATCATTGGGCGCGATCGTGTATTACTCAACTGCGCGATCGCGATATTATTCAAGGCTATCCAGATGGCACGTTTCGACCCAATCGCACTGTGACTAGGGCGGAATTTGCGGCGATGGTGAATCAAGCCTTTCGGGATCGCCCTGTAACTCGCGATGCCATCACTTTTCGGGATGTGCCGTCTAATTTTTGGGGACGAGACGCGATCGCGCAGGCATATCGTACCAATTTCCTCACGGGCTATCCCAACCGTATTTTTAACCCCGATCGAGCCATTCCCCGCGTTCAGGTGTTGATTGCCCTGGCTGCGGGTTTAGATTATACCCCCACGCAACCCCTTGAAAATACTCTGGCAAATTTCAACGATCGCGCCGATATTCCCGATTATGCCCGCAATAACTTGGCCGCAGCCACCGAAAAGGGCTTAGTGGTGAATTATCCCAATGTTGCCCAACTCAACCCCAACCAACCCGCCCCTCGCGGGGAAGTCGCCGCTTTCTTTTGTCAGGGGTTAGGATTGGGAGGCATTGGAGGAAACTATGTGGCACAACCGGAACCCCCCACCGCCCAACAGCCAGAGTTACGAGGCGTTTGGCTGACCAATATCGACAGCGATGTGTTGTTTTCTCAAGAAAAATTGAGGGGCGCGATCGCCAATCTCAACCAACTCAACTTTAATACCCTATATCCCACCGTTTGGAATTGGGGCTACACCCTCTACCCCAGTCAAATTGCCCAACAAGCCTACGGTATTGCCCTCGATCCCGAACCCGGTTTACAAAATCGCGACATTCTCCAAGAAATCATCACCGAAGCCCATACTCGCGACATGGCCGTCATTCCCTGGTTTGAATTTGGCTTTATGGCCCCGGCAGATTCAACCCTCGCGCAAACCCACCCCCAATGGCTGACTCAACGACGCAACGGCGAAACAATCTGGCTCGAAGGCGGCGTACACGAACGGGTTTGGCTGAATCCCCTCCGCTCTGATGTACAAAAATTTATTACCGATCTCGCCGTCGAAATTGTCAGCAAATATGATGTCGATGGCATCCAATTTGACGATCATTTCGGCTTTCCTTCAGACTTTGGTTACGACGAATTCACGGTAAATTTATACCGCCAAGAACACAACAATCAAAACCCCCCTGCCGACCCCAAAAATCCAGAGTGGATTCGCTGGCGTGCCGGAAAAATCACAAATTTTATGGCAGACTTATTTGCTACCCTTAAAGCCGCCAATCCTCAAGCCATTATTTCTCTTTCTCCCAATCCTCAAGAATTTTCCTTAGAATCCTATCTCCTCGATTGGCAAACCTGGGAAAGAATGGGGTTCATCGAAGAATTAATCGTTCAGGTCTATCGCAACGATCTCGACCGCTTTCAGGCAGAATTAGCCCATAATTCCCTGCAACAAGCCCAAGACCATATTCCCGTCGCGATCGGGGTTTTATCAGGCTTGAGAGGGCGTTTCGTGCCACTTTCTCTGATTCAAGAACAAGTGGAAATTGTGCGCGATCGAGGCTTTGCGGGTGTATCTTTCTTCTTCTACGAAAGTCTTTGGAATTATGCCGACGAACCCCCCACACAACGACAAGCCGCGTTGAATCAATTATTTCCTCGGGAAGTACCGCGTCCGACGATTTACTAAAAAGTCACAAAAATAGGTTGATTTTATTTTTTTTTACTCCCATCAAGTCCTCAAAAAGTCACGATATAATTAAGGCAGTATTCTAGGGGATAGTGTAACTTTAGTAAGGACTTGATTTCGGGTACACATTTAAGATGTTTAACTTCACTTTTCAGGGCAATTCCCGGCGTAAAATTTTGTATGTTCTCGTTGCTGGAATTACTTTTCCTGCATTAGCTATTAGTGTGTTTAATTTGATTTCTTCTCGCAGTTATTTGATTAATTCAGTTTTAAATACAATGCAAACTGAAGGGAGTAGTAGTGAAGAAATCATTGAGCTGTTATTAGATAACTTTAGTTCAGATATTGTTTATTTGAGCGAAACTTATGCTGTTGAGAACCTCACTATCGGAGAAAATATAAACATAATTGCCGGGGAAGATGCAGCCGATTTACAAGCGCAACAAGAAGCAGCAAGGCAAGAATGGTTGGGCCGATTGAATAATGTTTTCTTAGCATTTTTGCAAAATCGGCAGTATTACGACCAACTGCGATTTTTGGACAACAATGGTCAAGAACTTGTGCGGGTAAATATCCAAAATGGAGAAGCAACGTTAGTATCTCAAGCTCAACTTCAAGTGAAAGATTCAACCACTTATTTTCAAGAAACAATACAACTGCCCCCCGGACAAATTTATGTTTCAGACATTAATTTAAACCGAGAAAATGGCGAGATCGAAATTCCCTATAAACCCGTTATTCGTTATGCCATTCCAGTTTACAACGATCGGGGAGAAGCTGAAGGGATTATAGTTGCTAATATCTTAGTTGAGCGTTTATTAGAAATTGCTGAAAATGAAACCCTACAAAATGAATATCAAACAGAAGTTTTTGTTGTTAATTCTGAAGGGTTTTATTTGTCTCATCCCAATCCCGATAAAGAATGGGGTTTTGAGTTCAATCGCAATGAAAATATCCAGCAGGATTATCCTTTAGAATTTTTCCGAGAAATTCTCTCTCAAGAAAGTGGTTTAATTACAGAAAACTCAGACTATATTTATAGTTATCATACCATCCTCCCTGAAAATAATTTGGAAAAGTCGTTTACCATTATTTACCAAACCCCAAAAAATGTAGTTTTTGCGCCGTTGCGAGAGTTTGTCAGAGCGACCATTATTATTACAGTCGTTGTGGGCGGTATTTTCCTGGTTATTGCTGTTATTTTATTACGCAGAATTACAACTTCTATTATTGATTTAGTCTCTAATATTGGTGGTTTTTCCAGTGAGGCGATCGCGACTATCGACCAACAAGAACATATTGCCAATCAACAGTTATCGGCAGTACAAGAAACGACTGTCACCATGGATCAATTAAGTTCATCGTCACAACAATCTTCCCGACAAGCCGAAGCCGCCGTATCCAGTGCCAAACAAGCCTTAGACCGAATCGAACAAGGCAATCAAGCGGTAGTCCGTGTTTTAGATGAAATGGACTTATTAAAAGCCAGAGTTCACGAAATTACGCAACAAATCCTTAATTTAAGCCAACAAACCCATCAAATCGGCAGCATTTCTGATGTTGTGAATGACTTATCCAATCAAACAAATATGCTGGCTTTAAACGCTGCGGTAGAAGCTATCAGAGCCGGAGAACAGGGTAAAGGATTTGGTGTTGTCGCGGCCGAAATTCGCAAACTTTCTAACGACAGTCGCCAATCCAGTGAGAAAATTAATACCTTAGTGCGGGATATTCAACAGATGATTGAATCTACCGTATCAATGGTAGAAAAAGGCAGTAAAAATGTCGAATCTGGCGTTAAAATTTCCCAACAAACGGCCCAAGTCTTTCTAGATGTCGCTGAATCAATGCAAAATATTGTAGAAGGTAGTCAAAGCATTGCCATGGTCTCTAAACAGCAAGCTTTAGCCACGGAGCAAGTCAATCAAGCCATGAACAATTTAACGCGGGGTGCGAATGAAACCGCCCAAGGCATTAATCAAATCAAAACTGGAAGCGAGCGTTTGAATGATGCCGCCTACAAGTTAAAAGAGATTTTATAGCGCGAGATGGTAGCGCTTCTAGAACCCCGGTTTTCATAACCCATAACAAATAACCAACAACAAACAACCCAAGTGACTTGTCAGTGGTTCCCTCAAGCTGTAATCTTACAATTTGTAACGATCAACGCAAATCATAGCCTACCATGTCCACGATCGCAGATGCTCAAGCCCCAGTGACATCAGAAAACCCCTCGACTCCCTCGACGACCAACACGGTTTTTACTATTGAAGACATCCAGAAGTTAATGCCCCATCGCTATCCCTTCGCGTTGGTGGATCGCATTATTGAATACGTCCCGGAAAAGAAAGCCGTGGGTCTTAAAAATGTCAGCGTCAATGAACCCCATTTCCAAGGTCATTTCCCCGGACAGCCGATTATGCCAGGGGTGTTGATTATCGAAGCCATGGCCCAAGTGGGTGGCATTGTGATGACGCAAATGCCGGGGATGGATGGCGGTTTATTTGTGTTTGCCGGAATTGATAAAGTCCGGTTCCGTCGTCCGGTGGTTCCTGGAGATCAATTGATTATGACGGTGGAACTCTTGCGCTTACGGGGTCGTCGTTTGGGTAAAATGCACGGTCGGGCTGAAGTTAATGGGGCTTTGGTAACAGAAGGCGATTTGATGTTTTCTTTGTTAGATTGAGGCCGAGACTCGACGTAGTGATTCAGCCACACGCCAGATTGCTTTTAGAGTCAATCGGCGAGGGAATCCAGGTTTGCTGCAAGCTTTGAAGACGCTCCGACACCAGACGAGACTTGAAAACACTAATTCATCCTACGGCAGTTATTCATCCAGAGGCAGAGTTGCACCCGACGGTGCAGGTCGGGCCTTACGCGGTAATCGGCGAAAATGTTAAGGTTGGCCCGCAAACCACCATTGGCCCCCATGTTGTGATTGAGGGGCCGACGGAAATCGGCATTGGTAATAAAATCTTTCC
The DNA here is from genome assembly GCA_046541115.1 of Spirulinaceae cyanobacterium. GTDB lineage: Bacteria > Cyanobacteriota > Cyanobacteriia > Cyanobacteriales > Spirulinaceae > Jaaginema. The sequence continues at coordinate 6,919 of JBKHDX010000203.1, forward strand.
GGGGGCGGCGATTGGCTTAGAAACCCAGGATTTGAAGTATAAAGGGGCGGTTAGTTTTCTTAAAATCGGCGATTATAACCGGATTCGCGAATATGTGACGATTAATCGGGCGACTGATGAGGGCGAATTTACGATTATTGGCGATCGCAACCTTCTCATGGCTTATGTTCATGTGGCCCACAACTGCATTATTGAAAATCAAGTGGTGATTGCCAATAATGTCGCTTTAGCGGGTCATGTGGAAATTGAGTCGAATGCGGTGATTGGGGGCGTTTTGGGGGTACATCAGTTTGTGCGAATTGGTCGCTTGGCCATGGTGGGGGGAATGAGTCGCATTGACCGCGATGTGCCGCCGTTTATGCTGATTGAAGGCAATCCGGCCCGGGTGCGATCGCTCAACCTTATTGGCTTAAAACGAGCTGGATTAGCCCCAGAAGACATTAATTTGTTTAAAAAGGCCTTTCGCTTGTTATATCGCTCCGATCTGCGCTTAACCGAAGCCGTGGAGCAATTGGGACTCCTGGGCGATCGCGACGATCTTCAGCATTTATATCACTTTTTACAAGCTTCGATGGGCCCCAATCGTCGCGGGCCCATTCCCGGAATGCAACGGGCTGATTAACTCCCCCTGGGGGAATGAGTGCGACCCCTCAATCATCAGCGGGTTTGAGGTAGTGAACTGTAGGGAGAAAATAGCACGTTTCTTGAGCAAATTGGTATAACCTTCACGTCAGGCGACTTGCGAGCATCATGCGTATTTTTATTTGTACCGGGGAAGTTTCTGGGGATTTACAAGGGGCGATGTTAATTCAAGCCCTCCAGCGTCACGCCCAAACCTGCAACCAAACCCTAGAAATTACAGGCATTGGGGGCGATCGCATGGCGGCGGCTGGTGCAAAACTCCTCGGCTGTACTACCGATCTGAGTTCTATCGGTTTTTTAGAGGCGGTTCCGTTTATTTTACCAACTTTGCGCCTACAACGACGCATCAAGAAGTATTTAGCCGAAAATCCCCCAGATATCTTTGTTGCCATCGATTATCCCGGTTTTAACGTGACTTTAGGGCAATCCCTGCGTCATCAGTATCCCGACTTACCTATTATCTATTACATCGCGCCCCAAGATTGGGTTTGGCAAGATTGGAAACTGTCCTCTGTCTTCGGTCACACCGAGGGCATGACTGCCACCGTCAGCCGTTTATTGGCGATTTTCCCCGAAGAAGCCCGCTTTTTTGAGAAACTCGATTTTCCCGTGACTTGGGTGGGTCATCCTTTGGTAGATCGCTTGCAAAATCCGCCTCAACGGGAAACGGCGCGTCAGGCTTTGGGAATTAATGACTCCGAACTCGCGATCGCCCTCATTCCTGCTTCCCGTCCCCAAGAAATCACCTACATTCTGCCGATTATCGCTCAAGCGGCTCAAAAATTGCAAGCCAAACTTCCCAACGCTCGCTTTTGGATTCCCCTATCCTTGGAAACTTACCGCCCCAAAATCGAAGCAATTTGTCGCCGCTACCAGCTTAACGCCCAAATTTTTACCGGTAATAGCTTAGAATTGCTGGCAGCGACCGATTTAGCCATTACCAAGTCGGGAACTGTTAACCTCGAACTGGCATTGCTTAACGTGCCGCAGGTGGTATTGTATCGCGTGAGTGGCTTAACCGCGTGGTTGGCGAGACGGCTTCAGTTTAATATTCCCTTTATGTCGCCGCCGAATTTGGTTCTCATGGAGGAAATCATCCCCGAATTATTGCAAGAAGAAGCCACCCCCGAACGGATTGTGGCTGAATCCCTAGAATTCTTGATGAATCCCCACCGTCGCCAGGAATTAACCGCAGATTACGAGAAAATGCGCCAAGCTTTGGGAGAAGCCGGAGCTTGCGATCGCGCCGCTCAAGCAATTTTAGCTGAAGTGGATATGTTTAG
>JBKHDX010000204.1:0-8732 GCA_046541115.1 Spirulinaceae cyanobacterium
GTGTAAACTTTGCTGAATGAAGCTAAAATGAGCAGCGACCCCGCTGATTTTTAATCAGCTAGGGAACGCGCTGCGATAGGTTGGTTTGTTGGCAAAAATTCATCCCGTCAGTCTAACTGAGGGTCTTCTTTTTGCGATTGGTGATAAGTCATTACCAGTTTCTTAGAGCTTTGCTTATTCACGGTAAGCGTTTTCCCCGTTCGGCTCAAAGTCTCATTACACAAGGATATTTGCTCCTGATGCTGCGACACACCTTAAATGGCGGGTTACGGCGGATTGCTAGATTACAGTTATAGCCTAGCTTTTAGCCGCCTCTCCCCCTACGCTGATACACTTTTTTTAGCTGTGTCACGGCACTAGATTGATTCAATTTTGAAAGAGTTTCTCAAAATAGCGTCAAGTTGTGATCTAAGACACTTGTCGATCGCAGAGGAATGCTCATATAATTGAAATTATTATTTTTTGTGGCGGCAAAATATTATTTATTTTGTCAGCAAACCACTAAATTTTGAACCTTAAATGAATACCGCTTGGAGGAAAAATCAATGAGTCAGTGGATTGACTTTCAAGTTAGCTTACCGCAGCGCAACTTAACGATCGAACTCGATCGCGATCAAACGTTTAGTAAGAATTTTAATCCGAAGGGATTTGCTTTAATTCGGGGTGTTGCGGGTTCGGGAAAATCTTTGGTGTTGCGTCAGCGCGTTGAGGCTTTGGCTAAAGAATTTGAGACGGTTTTAGTCCTGTGCTACAACCGCTTTATGAAAGAGTGGATTGATACGACTTTGGCGCAAAATAATCTGAAAACGAAGGTCGATTGTATGACTTTTCATCGCTGGGCTGGGAGTAGTTTAAAGTATAAATATGATTGGGACAACGAAGCTCACACCCGCCGACAGTTAATTAGTTTAGCGAAGAAGTCGGGGCTGCAATATGAAGCAATTTTAGTGGATGAAGCCCAGGATTTTTATGATGAGTGGTTTCAAGCCCTTTTACAAGTTCTCGATCCGCAAACTCAATCTCTCTTTTTTGTTTATGATAATACTCAAGCAGTTTACGGACAGCCCCATCGCCGTCAGGGAAATTGGACTTGGAAAAGTTTAGGGATTGATATTCCGGGGGGGCGATCGCAAGTTTTCGATCTTAATTATCGCAACAGTCCTGAGATTATCGAATTGGCGTGGCAATTTATGCTGCCTACATTACAAAAAGCCGAAATGAAAGTTGAACAGCGCCGTCGAGATGACGAGGGAAAAATTATTAATACGCCGAAAATTGGCAGTATTATTGAACCGCGTAAAAAGTCACCTCGCAGTTCTCAAGTTACACCACTTTTAGTCCAAATGGCTTATAACGATATGGCTTTGCAAATTGCCCAACAGGTAAAATTGGCGTTGGAGTCTTATCCAGAGTCTTCGATTGGGATTTTATTACATCCCAGTCAAACGGATTTAAAACAAGCGATTAGTCAGGAGTTAAGCTTTTTAGAAATTGCTCACAATGCCCCAAAATCATCTACGGAACGTCAAGGAAATGTGGTCAATCGGCCTTATGTTATTGTAGATTCTTGGAATGCGTTAAAAGGGGTCGAGTTTGATGCAGTTATTATTCCCGGTTGTGACTTAATTACTGAATACCCCGAAGATCGCGATCGCGAGTTTCAAGAATATGCTGGTTTATATACGGCAATGACTCGTGCGCGGGATCATTTAGTTTTATTATATCAACAAGAAAATACGATTACCGAGCGTCTCGAACAAGCTTTAACGGCTGAACCTGTTTTGCAAATGGAAGCCTAAACTGGGGTTAGTTAATCCCAATTTTCCAAGGGGTCGTCTTCTTCAAAGTAATCAGCGTTGCGACGGTTTTCTCTAGGTAAAGCTGCGCCGCGACGGGATTGAGTTTTCTTACTTCGCAGGAAAAAAGGGATAGTTCCTCCTAGTAATAAACCGCCTCCAAAGCAAAAAGAAAGTAGCACTCCCAAGGGAAACTCGATGGATTTAAACATCAAAAATTGTAAGGCTACTCCGGTAAAGTTCTGGACGGAAATTACCGCGATGATAATGGCAACAACCGCGACGACTAAAGATGTAAAAAAACTGGTTAATTTTCTGACCATAGCTATTCTAATTTAAACTGTTTTTTGCCATTCAATACATTTCGCTAACTCTTGTTGCATTGTGGCTGCATCATTATGATAGCGTCGTCCATGACCGGGTAATACCCATTCAAAGGTATAATTTTGGAGTTTTTGCATGGACTGAAATAATTCTGCCCAAGAGTACCAACAAACGCGACGAAAGGCGATTAATTGTTGTTTTTCGTCCGACCAAGCGAGATGATCGCCCGTAAAGAGGAACTTATTTTTATATAATAAAACCGTGTGACCTTTAGTATGTCCGGGAACAGGAATAATAAGTAAATCGGGAGTTAATTCGCTGGGATTTGTGCCGGATAATTTAATTTCAACATCCTGAGTTTTGGCGTTGATTTCGTCTTCATGTAAGATGCGATCGCACCCAAAATGCTGTTTGAATTTATGATGATCGGCTATATCGTCTCGATGGGTTAAATATAACCAGCGAATGCCCCCCATTTTTTCAATTTGTTTCACCAAGGGCGGGGCAAAACGAGGCGAATCCACTAAAATATTACCGTTAGGATGCTGAATCAAATAACTCGCTGCCCCAAAAGAAGATTCGGCATGATAGCCGCAGTGATAAACATTTTCTGCGATTAATAACGGAAAACTATGATGAATTGCTTTAATATTTTTCGGCTTTTTCACTGTCCCAATCGAAGCCGTAGGACAAGCGAGTAAAGCTTGCAGCGATCGCGCCTTTTGTGCTTCAGTTTGAGGTTGATGATACACCGCCGATTGTCCTTCTTCCCGTCGAAAAACTTCCGGAGTCATCCAGCGACAAATATCGCAGTCAATACAACTGCTATCCACATAAACATTTCCCGCAACATTTTGCGATCGCCGTTGTTGTAGTTGTGCCATTTTTATTTTCTTCCTTTCTTGTTACGGTAGGCGATCGCGCCCAAATTTGGCCAACCTTTAATCCGCGTCAACCGATAGATGACAAAATCCCCTAAGTTTAGTTATCACATCAAAATGCAGACGCGATCGCGCCATGAAATCTCAAAAACCTTGTTCGACTAAGCTGCAAATCCTCGGAAAACGTCGCTTACGGCAAATCCACAGCAAAATTGACAAAATCTGGAATCGCGATAGTGGCGATTGGCATTGGCTCAAAGAAAAGCCCCTCCCCGTCGCCGCCATTAACCGTCATTTGTGGCGATCTTCAGTGCCTTCCTTTAGTTTCCACTTTTTGCTGGGAATTTCGAGCATTATCTCCACATTAGGGCTGCTGGCGGATAATGTCGCCGTGATTATTGGCGCAATGATTATTGCTCCTTTGATTGGCCCGATTGTGGGGGTTGCCTACTCGATGGTGGTTGGCAATCGGCGTTTGCTGCGGCGATCGCTCCTTACCCTGTTAACCGGAGTTATCCTTACCGTACTTGTTTCGATTTTAACCACTTATGTAGTCGGTTTACGCACCATCGGCTCAGAAATTACCGCTAGAGCCAATCCTAACTTAATCGATCTCGGCCTGGCTATCTCTGCCGGGGCCGCAGGCTCGTTTGCCACCTCACGCCGTCGCATTGCCGATGCCTTACCGGGAGTCGCGGTCGCCGTCGCCCTCGTCCCACCCCTCAGCGTCATTGGTATTGGCATCGCCCTCAAACTCGACAATATCGCCACCCAATCCCTGTTGCTGTTCCTCACTAACTTAACCGGAATTATTTTTAGTGGCGGTGTCGTCTTTCTTTTGCAACGCTACGGCAATCTAGAGCGAGCGCGTCATGGCTTATTTGTTTCCACCTGTATCTTACTGTTGCTCGGCTTGCCTCTAGGCTTTTCTCTCAATACTCTGCTGATTAAGCAAAACGTCCAAAGTAGCGTCAGCATTCTCATTCGTCGCCGCACCCTCACCTTTTCTCAAGCCGATATCCGCTTTATCAACGTCCGTCCCAAAAACAACGCCCTCCATATCGAGTTAGAAGTCGCAGCCCCCGCTAACTCCATTTCCGACAATCAAGTGCGTCTCGTCCAAGATTTTCTACAAGAGCAACTGCAACGCCCTGTCCGGCTTAAAGTGCGGGTTTTGCCTGTCGAGGTGATGGAAGCGGTTAATTAGGGGTAGTGGGCTTGTAGGGGTGAGTTTCTTTGTCCAAGAGGGGGAGGAAGGGGAGGAAATTCGCTTAATTTTAGTTATTCTCCTGCTAATTGAAGCGCTTTGTACACCAAGGCTTCAGACAGGCGAAAGTTAGCATCTTCTAGAGCTTGAAGAAGAGGTTTAATTTCAGGGACAACCCCCCGACGTTTTGCTTTTAAAAGTAAACCCACTGTCCCAATAACCTTCAAGTTAAGTTGTAGAGCCACTTCTCTCGCACTAAGATCATCGAGAATAATAAAGGTGTCAGGACGCTCAACGGCAAGAGCAATGGCTTCTGACTCTCCTGGGTCAAGTTGGGTTTTCAACGTCACAATTAAAGCCTGATTATTAGGGGTTTCAAGAGTTAGCCAACTCATGTATAAGCTGACTTCCTCTGCTACTGCTGGAGGAATAAAGACAGGAGAAAAAACTTGGGGCAAGATATCGAGTTGTCCGATGCGCTCCAAACCAATTAGACAAGTGCTGTCTACAACAACTGCCTCGCTCACAAGTTTAATTCTCGCTCTAAATCTTCGGCGGGATAGTTAACCACAGGAATTCCCATTTTGCCGATAAGTTCAATAAACGTGCTTTTTGAATATCCAGAAAGTTGTGCAGCTTTGCCTAATGACAGTTTGCCCACTTCATAGAGTTTGGCTGCAAGGAAAAGTCGAGCTTCATCACTGGAAACGTTGGGAGGAAGTTCAATACTAAGGTTGTTCATTGACATCTGCAATTTTCTTTCATCCTAAAACGTGATTCGCTTAATTTGACTTGCCATCGCTGCCAAAATATTCACGATAGCTGCAAATCTTATCTCCCCGCACATCAAAAAAGACAGCAACTCGATTTTTATAAATTTCTCCTCGGAATTTGCCTTCAGAGCGCAATTCAAAGACAACAGTGGTTTCATTGCTCGTTATTCCGTCTAAGGTTACGGATAGCCCGTCTGGAAAACAAGCTGCAACATACTGACAAAATTCTCTGGCTTTGGCTTTACCTGTATTTAAACCTTGAAAGGGGCCAGCCGGAAACCAGAAAGTGAAGTCATCGGCGAGCATTTCGAGAAAAGCGTCCCATTGTTGGGTGGCTAATCCTTGGCTAAAGTATTCAAACGCCTGTTTTCCTGTGTCTTGGGTGGCTGATTTCATTGATGGCACTTTCGGGTTAAAACTTGTTATCCATTAAGCTATATTAAGGGTTTATTTGGCAAAATCGCCCGCAGAGCGCAAAATTAGGGGTCAAGATTACAAGTTTGACTCGAACTGTAGTAGTTACAAATAAGAAACAGCAGTACATACCTGCCGCCCGCAGATTAAAAATCTGGGGCTACATCCACAAAGTCCGCCCCAAGCGGACTCAAAGATGAATGTACGGAAATTAATTGGAAGGACTATACATCCATCCGGTTTCAATACACCGTCTATTCCGATAACCCGTCCGCGGATTGGAAATCCGGGGAACCAATGCGGCAAAGTCCGCCTTCGCGGACTAAATTAGGAGTGGGTTTTAGTAAGCAGATTTGGTATCAAAACCTCTTGTAGGGGTAAGGAAACCTCATCCTTAACCTTGAGAAATGACGATTGGATGTTGTTCTAGGGCTATGATTGGGGCTTGAGACATCCAGAAAATGCTCAAAGTTAGATATGGTGGGCAATCTTCAATTCCATAACAGTTGTTATATCTGACATAACAGTTGTTATGTTGGCGGGTTTTCACTAAAAATCGACAAGAGATTCACGGGAAATTGGGCAAGGAAACCCAGCCCCTACGAATGACATGACAAAGGACAAATGACTAATCCAACCCAACAATCTCGCGGGCTGCTTCGGGGAGTTGGGCTTGTTTTTGACCTTGCGATCGCGCTTTGAAGGTAAACAAATCGATGGGAGTTTGCATCACATCCAGCCAAGAAGCTCGTCCTAAAAGGGTTTTCGCGGTTTTCACGGGGACTTCTTTGAGCAGCCAGCGCAAGCCGCGATAACTGATTTCTGACCAAGTAGCATCACGCATTAATTCAACGCCGTGTAATTCGTGGAGATAGCGGTTTGAGCGTCCATAACGCTGCCATTGTCGCTGCAATTCGTCCCAAGTGGCACGATGACGATGCAGAGCGATCGCGTCTGCGCTAAATTCGTATTGATAATCGGTTTCTCGTAAAATTCGCCAACACATATCCGCATCGCCCCCAGTGGTCAGATAAGGGCGAAATAAGCCCACTTTCTCGAAAACTTGGCGACGGACGGCTAAATTCGCGGTTTGACCGTAAGGGCAAAAGGGATGAGCGAGGGTGTGTTTTTGAGATAAGACTTCGTGGCGCGTGGCGTGGCGCTCTAGTAAGCTATCGCCCGTTAAGCCGATAATTTCGCCGATACTTAAGCCAATCTCTGGCTTTTTAAAGGGTTGTATTAATTTTTCGAGCCAATTTTTTTGAGGGCGACAATCGGCATCGGTAAAGGCGATAATGTCACCTTGGGCGGCTCGAATCCCCGTATTGCGGGCGGCGTAGGAACTTTGAATTTGATTTTCTGAAAGGGGTTTGAGGGGAAAATCTGGCGTTTTGGCGGCGTTGAGTAAATCGAGGGTGCGATCGCGACTATTATTATCTACAACGATATATTCAACGCGATGATGAGGATAAGTCTGCGATCGCAAACATTCCAGCAAATCCGGTACATCTGTTTCCCCGTTATAAATGGGAATTACGACCGAAACCAACGGCTCAAATCGATCTGCCATAACTAAGTTAATTGATGTTATAGATTTAACCCGCCCACGGATTATAAATCCGGGGCTAATGTAACAAAATCCACTGTCGCGGACTAAATCAAGTTTGCTCTCGTCAAAACCAACAACCAGCAAATCATCGGAATAACGCCCTATTAAAATTATGCACGTTACCGAATTGTGGCTTTATCCTATTAAATCTTGTCGCGGCATTGCCCTCAATCAAGCCCAAGTATTACCCAATGGTATTAGTAATGGGATATGGTGCGATCGCGAAATGATGATTGTTGATAATAAGGGGAAATTTATCACGCAACGGCAATATCCGCAAATGGCACGGATTATCGTGCAGTTAAATGGCGATGAAATGAGCTTAAGCCTAGAAAATAGCGAAATAGAACCCATTTCCTTTAAACCCACCTTAAACGGGCATAAAAGTACCGTAGAAGTGTGGCGCGATCGCCTTTCTGCCATTGACCAAGGCGACAAAGTTGCCGCTTGGCTGCAAACCGCCCTTCGTCTCAAAAATCCCGTCCGTCTCGTCCGTCAAACGCCCCAACATCCCCGCTTCGTCAATCCCCGTTACGCCCCCACAGGCAAAGAAACCGTTAGCTTTGCCGATGGTTATCCCATTCTCTTAACCAATACCGCCTCTCTCGACGACTTAAACCATCGTTTAGAGGAAAACTATCAAAACTCGTCGCAAAACGTCCCCATGAGTCGTTTTCGTCCCAATATCACCCTCAAAACCGAAACCCCCTTTATTGAAAGTACCTGGAAAACCCTAGAAATCAATACCACCCAATTTGCCGTCGCAAAACCCTGTAGTCGCTGCATCGTCACCACCACCGATCAAATTACCGGACAACAAAACCCTAAACAAGAACCCCTCAAAACCCTAAGTACCTTTCGTCAGTTTCCACAGCAAGGGATTCTATTTGGTGAAAATTTAATTCCCTTGAATAATGGTTTAATTCAAGTAGGCGATCGCGTCTCAATTGCCCAAACCCTACAATAAAAAAAGAAGTTCAAACTGGGTTTTCTCAACCCGATAAACGCATAAATCAATCTTACAAATAACTGGGTTGAATGAATGGTAAACCTATCGACTGATACCGACACGCAAAAAGTTATTTTATTTAATCTAGACCGTTATTGGTTAGCTTTACCTGTCACAGCAGTTTTGAAAGTGGTTAATTTTCCTTCCCATTTTCGGGCTGCCCTTCATCAAATGGAAGTAGTCCATTTGGGAGATGCTCAAAATAGCTTAAACTCCCCCGCGCGGGAGATTGCCCTTTTCAACCTCGATCGCTATCTTGGCGATCGCCCCAATCTCACCAAAGGCCATTTTCTCATGGTAGCCCGTTTGAGCGATCGCCAACTCGCCGGAATTCCTATCGACGAACCCCCTAGCCTTCTCCCTGTGCCATCTTCAGCAATTCGTCCCCTCGCTACCGCCCACCGCCACAACCCTCTCCTCAACCTCGTCAGTCATGTAGCTGTCTTACCTGCCGAACAAGGCACAATTGAGGTGTTTTTGCTCGATTTAGATAAAATGGCGGCTTCTTTGGGTTAAGAGGAGCATTTTTCCGATAATTTACTGGTTTTTGGTTACTTGTTATTGGTTATTGGTTATTGGTTGGATGCAATTAAGACTGCAATCTAGCTATCCGCCGTAACCCACCATTTCTAGAGTCATTCCAACTCATTTCCGTACATTGTTTTTAGAGTCTGCCCTCGCAGACTTTGCCCTCATTAGCCCCAGATTTCTAATCTGCG
>JBKHDX010000205.1:0-8719 GCA_046541115.1 Spirulinaceae cyanobacterium
GAATTGAGTTACCCGGAGAATTTCCCGAACAATCAACAGAGGGTAAAGTTATTGGTATTGATTTGGGCTTAAATGCCTTAATCGTTACCAGCGATGGCGAAAAGATTAAACCTCCTAAGTTCTATCGAAAATATGAAAAGAAATTAGTAAAACACCAGAAGCGATTATCTCGCAAAACCAAAGGTTCTGCCAACCGAAACAAAGTTAGATTAAAAGTCGCTAAAATTCACAACAAAATTGCTAATTGTCGAAAAGATTCTCATCACAAGCTTTCACGCAAGCTAGTGAACGAAAACCAAGTCATCGTGTTTGAGAACTTAAACATAAAAGGCATGACTCGCAATCATTGTTTAGCGAAATCGATTAACGATGCGGCTTGGGGGATGTTGCAAACTTTAACCGAATACAAAGCCAAAGAGCAAGGAAAAGTGGTTAAGTTTGTAAACCGATTTTTTCCTAGTTCCAAGACTTGTAATTGTTGTGGGCATCGAGTGAAATCAATGCCCCTACAGATTAGAACTTGGGAATGTCCCAACTGTAAAAAGTTGCATGATAGAGATATCAACGCGGCTCTGAATTTGCGTGACTATTTCTTAGCGTCAGGAAGTGGCGTTTTAGCCTGTGGAGACGATGTAAGACCAAAGCTAGAAACTGTTTCTGGTAGAGGCAATTGTCATTGAACCAGGAAGCCCACGCCAAAAGTAAAGCGTTGGCGTTGGGTACTTCACAATATCTTTGAGGAGTTGAAAGCATCTCCTCCCCAGAGAATAGTTTTTCAGGGATTCTAGATCGTTGATTCCAGCATAACCCCAGAAACAGGCAAAAAAGCATCCATGACACTCGATCTTGACCAACTTAACTTTGACCGTTGCGAAGACGAACCCATACACCTTCCTGAATCTATCCAAGGGTACGGCTATTTGTTTGCCATTGATGAGCAAAGCGGTGAAATCAAAATTGTTAGTGATAATACCGCCTCTCTGCTGTTACAGCACGAAAACCTCATCGGCAACAACTTCTTCGATTTGCTGGATATGGATGACGAAGACTGGCAGTTTATTCAAGCAACCTACGAACGGGCCCGCACCCGCCAAACTCGGCTACCGCTGCAAATTACCTTTAAAAATGAGGTGTTGCAGGCAGGTAATCCGCAAGAGTTTTATGCTGCGATCTATAACTCTGGTTCGTATCAGGTGCTGGAGGTCGAACCCGCAACTCGATTCCAGCAATCTTATTCAGCCAAACACTACATCCAACTTTATTCGATGAATGTTGCGCCTAATTTTAAAACCATCAAAAGTTTAGAGATGATGGCGCAAGAAATTGTCGAGACAATTAGTTTTATTTCGGGGATGGAGCGGGTGGTGCTGTACCGATTTGACGAAGATGGCACAGGTAAGGTGATTGCCGAAACCAAAAACGAGGAGATGGAGTCTTATCTAGATTTATGTTATCCCGCTTCCGATATTCCCCCCCAGGCGCGATCGCTCTATAAAATCAACTGGGTACGGCTGACCCCCGATATAAACTTGCCCCCGGCCCGACTCATTCCCACCGTAGAAGAAAGCGATCGCGAACCCCTGGACTTGACCCATTCCATTCTGCGGAGTTTATCTCCTATCCATCAACAATACATCAAAAATCAGGGCATAAAAGCATCGATGTCTTTTTCCTTGGTCACCCATGACAAGCTTTGGGGGATGATCTCTTGCCACAACCGAGAACCCCGCTACATCGAGCAAAACATTCGTTTAGAGTGCGAAAGTTTGTGTCAACTGTTTAGCTGGCATTTGTTTGCCAAAGAAGAAGAACTTTTCTTCGAGAAGCGACAACAGCTAGAACAAGCAATCAACCGCATACTCGAAAAAACCTTTCCCGACAATTCCGTGATGAAGGTGTTTCAAGAAAACGAAGCCGAAGTCTTAGACTTAATGGATGCCGATGGCTTTATGTTTTTTGCTAAACCCCAGACGATTACCCTGGGGACTACCCCCGATGCTCGCATCATTCCTGAGTTAGTGCGGCTGATGAATCAACAAGAAGGCGAACCCTTTTACTCAGCGAAAATTATCGATGAGATTGACGACGAGGCCGGCTTAAACGGCATTAAAGGGGTCTTGCTGCTGCCTTTGTTCGATCGGAAAAACTATTTCACCGCTTGGTTTCGCACCGAACGGCTTGAAACAATCAAATGGGCAGGAGTTCCTCAAGAAAAATCGGCAATAGGGTCAAAAGCAGAACGGCTCACGCCGAGAAACTCTTTTGCAATCCACGAACAGGTCGTTACAGACAAAAGCAAGGATTGGACTCGCAATGATGTAGACATGGCGGGACGGTTTAACCGGGTGTTTATGGCTCATGCCCTGAATACCCAAGAGCAAATGAGTGACAACTTAGCCGAGTTAGAGCAGAACGACCGCTATAAAAATGAGTTTTTAGCCACCCTTGCCCATGAACTCAGAAACCCCCTCTCACCGATTGCCACGGGGCTTTCCTTGATCGAACAAGACCTAAATCCGGCTCAACAATCTAAAGTGGTCAACACCATGAAACGGCAGGTGAATCATATAACCCAGATGATTGAGGATTTGATGGATATTTGCCGTATTACCCAAGGTAAAATCCGCTTGGAAAAAGAGGGATTGATCGCTCAAGAATTGGTACATCATGCGGTAGAGGTTTGCACTCAATATCTAGAGGACAACAACCATAACCTAATTCTCGATCTGCCTGAAGAACCTTTGTGGATTTATGGAGATGAAACTCGCCTGACCCAAGTGCTGACTAATTTACTGAACAATGCCGCTAAATATACCGATCCGGGGGGTGAAATTCAGGTAACAGTGCATCAGCAAGAGGATTCAGTTTGCGTGCGAGTGAGTGATAACGGCATTGGTATTTCCCCCGAACAGATCGATCTGATTTTTACTTTGTTTACCCAGATTGATGCCTTTCGCAGTCGCTCAAAAGAAGGTCTGGGCATTGGTTTACCGTTGGCGAAACGCTTGGTTAATCTCCATGATGGCGAAATTGTGGCTAGAAGTGCGGGTTTAGACCAAGGCAGCACTTTTGAGGTACTGCTACCCCTGATGACTGCCCCGGATGAGCAGTTTACCGAGGACGAATCCACACCTACCGAGGCTCAGGAAATGGGGACAAAAATATTGGTGGTAGACGACAATGAAGACAATGTGCTGATGTTTAAGTTGCTGCTGGAAATGTCCGGCTACGAAATCGCAACGGCTATCAATGGGACGGAGGCGATCGCGGTTTTTCGGGAGTTTAAGCCCGATATTGCTTTACTCGATATTGGTCTGCCAGATATCAATGGCTACGAGCTATGTCAGCAGCTTGCAGCTTTACCCGAAGGTGAAAATACCGTGTTCTTTTCTCAATCGGGTTGGGGGGATGAACAAGCCTTTGAAATGGCTCGCAAGTCGGGCTTTACGGCTCATTTTGTCAAGCCCGTCGATCGCAGTGTACTGCTTCAGGCTTTGCAAGAAGCGCGATCGTCTTAGATTTAGTTTTTTGTCCTTTGTCCTTTGTGCAGCGTTTGACTTTCGCGATCGCCCAAACCCCACCACCAATGCAACCATGGCCTACACCGCCCAAATTCTCACCTTTGACCAATTCATTGCCCAATACAGCGATAACCGTTCTATAAAACTTACTCAAACCTACCTAAGTAGGTTTGACGTTTACTTCTTGCTTCAATCTGGCAGTGTCGGCACTATCCAGTCCACAAGCTGACACGGTAGAACTTACCGCCAAATGTGCTAAATTAATCGCTGCATTTAAGTCGCGATCGCTCCTAAATCCGCAATTTTTACAGTTAAACGTTCTTTCATTTAAGCTGAGGGAATCTTTCTTTTGACCGCAGTTGCTACAAGTTTTACTACTGGGAAACCATCTATCAGCCAACATCAAGGTAGCGCCATACAATTCGCATTTGTACTGGAGTTGACGTTTAAACTCATAGAAACCCATGTCTTGAACAGCGGTTGCTAATTTGCGGTTAGCCATCATTCCCGATACGTTTAAGTCTTCTGTTACTACTGTGCCGTGGTTTTTGGCTAAGTAAGTTGTAAGTTTATGTAGAGTATCTTTGCGAATATTGGCAATTTTTTGATGCAATTTAGCAATCTTGAGTTGGGCTTTTCTCCAATTGCTATACCCTTTTGTTTTATTACGATTAAGCCATTGTAAGCGAGATAATTTAGCTTCATACTTACGGTAAGATTTAGCACCTTCAAACACCTCTCCGGTGGAGAGGACAGCTAAAGATTTAACACCTAAATCTACTCCGACAACATCAACAGTTTTAGGGGTATTAATAGGCTCAATCTCAATCTTAAAGCTTATGAACCACCTATCAGCTTGTCTGCTTATAGTTACGCTTTTAGGGGTAGAGCCTTGAGGTAATCGTTCATAAGTTTTTAGCCATCCTATAGTGGGAACTTTAATTTTGAAATTGTCTACTTTGATAGAACCATCAAGTGTAAAGCTATCATTGCGCCCTTTCTTTTTGAATTTAGGAACACCTTTGGTTTTTTTAAAACAATTTTTCCAAGCGTCGGCTAAGTGTCTTAAAGCATATTGCGGCGCACCTTTTGAACTTTCATAATACCAAGGATTTTTAGGTTTCACTAACGCAACTAACCATTTATGAAGGTCAATAGCGGTAGGAAACTTAATCTTATCATCAGGATTAGCTTTGTTGTGGTCTAATATTTGCTTTGTTAAAGCTAATCCCCAATTCCAAGCATGACGGGCAGTTCCCGCGTGTTGTAATAGTCGAGTTTTTTGCTGATTATTGATTTTTAGCTCAGTCTTAAATCCGAGTAGCAACGTCTCTTAACTCCTCTACTATTTTTTTATTTTTATGGCTTCTAGACCCATAAAGTCTAGCTGAAAAAACAGTAATTATTTCTAAAACATCATTGGCTAAATCTTCCTCAAAACTACTATCTTCAGTTCTGTTAATAATTACAATTTCAGTTCCAAAATGTTCGCAAAGGCTGAAAATTAACTCACTACCAAAACGCAAAAGTCTATCTTTATGGGTGAGTACAAGTCTTTCTACTTCACTATCAACAATTAATCGAATTAACCGTTTTAGTCCTTTTTTACTGTAATTCAACCCAGAACCTAAATCTTTTATGATTTCAAATTGCCAACCATTTTGAGAACAAAATAACTCAATAACTTCTTGTTGTCTTTCTAGGTCTTTTTTTTGATCGTGGCTAGAAACAAGGGCAATAACCAATGGTGTAAGAAAGTTCTGGTTTGACTCCTAATAATTGAGCTAAATCATAACGTCTGTGACCGTTGACCGTTCTTTCAGGTATTAATTTACCTTCTGCTTCCCACCGTCTAAGGGTAGACGAATTAACGCCTTTAATTTTAGCGGCTTCTGATATAGATAACTTACCCAGAATGCAGTGATATCAAATCCGTTTAATGGGTGAAGATTAAAAACTCCGGTTTCTTGTATTCTTATCCGATTAAGTCAGAATTTAACCCTAGAAACCGGGGTTTTAAACCCACCCTAACGCCCCAACTTATTCGGAATATCGCCACAACCGCCGGGGATGGTTTGTCGGGTTTGTTCGCCCCCCCAAGCACAGAGATAATAATGCTGTTCTTCACTCAGGCGTTGGACGTTGGTCAAATTTGCCCTTTCAATCACTGCTCCTGTATATTCCCCAGTTTGGTAGTTGGGGGGATGGAGACGACTGCGGGGACTAGCGGTTTCGACGAGGCCATAAAATAAGCGAGTGCTGCGTAAATCGGCTCCGGTGAGGTTGGCTTCATACAATACCGTCCGGGATAAATTGGCTTTGACTAAATCGCAGTGACTCAAATTGGCGCGTACCATGTTGGCATCGCTCAAATCTGTCCAGCGTAAATCCGTGCCGCTCAAATCTGCCCCGGCTAATATGACCCCCAAATCAATCACCCGTAAACCATGTAAGCGGTCTTCTTCATAACCGCCTGTGCCGTCGAGAATGGGTCGTCCTAGTTGCCCGTCGCGACGTAGCGGGGTGATAAGCTTAGATTGAGATAAAAAACGCAGGATTTTGGCTTTTCCGGACGCATCAACGCTGCCAAAAATGGCCGCAGTGCGTCCTTCGGCAAAGGCTCTTTCTTGGGGCCAGTCTTCGAGTAAGCCTTCGTCGCTGAGAGCGAGGTCAGAAATGCCCTGGAAGTAGGTGTCGATGGTTTGTTGTTGGGTGATGGTGTTTTGGCGGATGGTGAGGTCTTTAGAGATGACGTATTGTTCCCACGCGACGTAAACGGCGAGGACGGCAATCATAATTTGACCTAATGCCCCAAACCACTCAGCCCAAGAGCCAAATTCGTCCCATTTGATTTGGGTTAGCCAATAGCTGATGAGGTTATAGAAACCGATGAATTTGAATAGTCCGGCAAGTGCTAGGGTAGCGATGACGAGGCCAAAGAGGGTTTGACGCTCATCGCGGGTGAGAAAGTTGGCAATCCAGTTGCGAAGGGCGGGAAGGAGGATGCGTCCGGCGATGAGGAGGGCAACGAGGGAACCGGAAAGGCCAATCCAAAAGCTGTTGAGGAGCAAGCCTAATCCCATAATAATCAGGGCCGCGATCGCAATCCAGGATTTGGAGACTTCCTCGCTGGTAAATTCGCTGGGGTTAATTAATAGTAGTTGGCGATCGCTTCTGGCGGTGTTACTGCGGGGAGGTGTGGTAATGGTAGTAACATCAGGTGACCCCGAACCGTTTTCGGTGGCATTGTTGTCGGGGTTGGGGGTGGGTGAGTTGGACGATTCGGTCATGGGCAGTTATCAGTCATCAGTTATCAGTCATCAGTTGTTGTAACAAAGCAGTTTTTTGTCAAGACTTAAGCATTGATTTTAACTGCAACTCAAACAAGAAACCGTAAGAACAGATGAGTACAATAGTGAGAGCGGCTTAATCGTAGTGTAGGTCTGATGCCTAATTGTTTTCAATGTCATAATTTAGTGGATGCTGAGGCGGTGCGTTGTCCCCATTGTGGTACGACGTTAAAGGCTTTTGGCCATCCCGGTATTCCTTTATATCAAGCAACGAATGAGGATTATCTGTGCGATACCTGTTTGTATCACGAAGACGATTCTTGCACGTTTCCCAAACGCCCTTATGCTAAGACTTGTACATTGTATTGCGATCGCGAAAATCCTCTAGGACAGAATGATGCTGTGGTGTATCAGTCTCCGGGGGGTTGGATGGGCTTGAAGGCTTGGTGTTATCGTAATCGCACCTTACTGATTTTATTAATTATTGTGGGCATAAGTTTATGGCTGGCTTTGAGTTAGATTTTTCCCTTTTAACCCCAGAAACGCCGCAATACTGGCTTAAAAATGCCCATGTTCCTATTAGTTTATTAAGTCATCTTTCTTTGAAGCCCCAAACGCGAGAGGGCTTGTGTTGCGTGGATATTGAAGTCACAGCAGGCCAGATTAGCCAAATTATTCCCCCGGCAGATACGGCTTCTGAGACCCTGAGTTTTAATCTCAAACAAGGGATTATTTTACCTTGTTTTGTGGATGGTCACGTTCATTTAGATAAGGGGCAGATTTGGGAGCGATCGCCGAATTTAGATGGCACTTTTGATAATGCTAAAAATCTCTGTATTGAAGATAGTAATAATTGGCACGCTGAAGATTTATATCGGCGCATGACGTTCGGTTTAAAATGTAGTTATGCCCACGGAACTCAGGCATTACGCACTCATTTAGATTCTTTTGGCGTACAAGCGGAAATTAGTTTTAGTATCTTCCAAACCCTACAAAAAGAATGGCGCGATCGCTTGACGTTACAAGCAGTTTCTTTGGTAACTTTGGATTACTTTTCACAATCTCAAGGGGTCAAACTGGCTAATCTCGTTGCCGAAATTGGCGGTGTTTTGGGGGGAGTTGCTTATATGAATCCCGATCTCGATTGTCAATTAGATACAGTGTTTACTTTAGCCAAAGAGCGAAAGTTAGCTCTCGATTTTCATGTCGATGAAAACGGCGATCCCACTTCGATTTGTTTGCGAAAAGTCGCAGAAGCTGCCCTCCGCCATAAATTTCCTTATCCAATTACTTGCAACCATTGTTGCAGTTTAGCTTTACAATCCCCAGCCGAAGTGGAAGCTACTTTATTATTAGTGAAACAAGCGGGGATTGGGATTATTAGTTTGCCGTTATGTAACCTTTATTTGCAGGATACTTTACCCGGAAAAACTCCAATCTGGCGAGGCATTACGCGAGTTAGAGAAATGGAGAAAGTGGGTATTCCTGTGGCATTTGCCAGCGATAACACTCGCGATCCCTTTTTTGGTTTTGGGGATTTAGATATGTTAGAAGTCTTTACCCAAGCGGTTAGAATTGCTCATCTCGATCGCCCTTATGCCACTTGGATTAATGGCGTAACTAAAACTCCTGCGGCTTTAATTGGATTGCCAAAATTAGGGCAAATGGGGGTAGGACTTCCGGCGAATTTGGTTGTGTTTAAAGCCCGTTATTACAGTGAATTGTTGTCTCGTCCTCAGCGCGATCGCGTGGTGTTACGCAATGGTTATCCTATTGATACTACGTTACCAGATTATGCCGAGTTAGACGATCTAATTGAAATGTAAAATAATTTGAGGTTTCAAATATGGATGTTGATGAATTGCTGAAACGCTATCAACGGGGAGAGCGCGATTTTAGCGGTAAAAA
>JBKHDX010000206.1:0-8673 GCA_046541115.1 Spirulinaceae cyanobacterium
TCAAAGCTAGACGCTTATAAGCGTTACAGCCCAAAAAAGTAAATTTAACGTTTCAAAGAGAGTTATTGGTTATTAGTTATTAGTTATTGGACGGGGAAAAGAGCGCCCCTACAGGCTGATTGCCTACTGCCCAAAAAACTTATGACTGTTGACTGATGAGGCGATAACTGAAGAAGCTGCCCACTGCCCACTGCCTACTACCTACTGCCCAAGAACTCAGGGACTGATATCATGGATCGAGAAATTGTTGCTTGAGCATCGAAGGGCTGTTGACAGAATCATGGAAGAATTTTTTCAGAACGTATCCCGCTATCCCCGTTACTTCATCACATTTACCCTGGGGATTTTTTACTCGATTTTTGGTTGGTTGCGGCCATTACTGAAAAATCCAGTCACCGCGATCGCCCTCATCGGATTTTTAGTCGGAGGGCTTTTCTTCGTGTATTTCACCCTACAGGCAATGTTAGGACTGGCTTAAAGCCTCTAAACTAATACAAAAGTAGCGTTCGTATTTTGTCAGCGTTACTGCAAATGGGCGTTGCTCAAACCCGATGGGGTCGCGACCCTAAAGTTGTTATTTTTACTCAGAAGGCGGAAGTCATGGCTACAAGTCGTCGTGTTTCAAAAGTTTCCTCGTTGATCAAACGCGAGGTCAGCCAAATGTTGCTCAACGATATCAAAGACGATCGCGTTGGGGCAGGAATGGTCAGTATTACCGATGTCGATGTTTCGGGGGATTTGCAACACGCCAAAATCTTTGTCAGCATCTACGGAGACGAAGCCGCGAGAGCTGAAACCATGGAGGGACTGGAATCTTCAGCTTCCTTTGTCCGTCGAGAGTTGGGCCATCGCATTCGTCTCCGCCGCACCCCGGAAGTAAGCTTCTACGAAGATCGCTCTCTCGAACGGGGCGATCGCATGGTACATCTATTAAACCAAATTGGAGCCGATCGCGACCAGAAGGATACCGATGATGTTGATGATGAGTAGGCTTTTTCAGTCATCAGTCATCAGTCATCAGTGACCAATAACCAACAACCAGTTACTAATAACCAACAACCAACAACCAACAACCAACAACAAATGACAAATGACCATTGATCCCAAAAAAATCGGTCAAATGATTGTAGTCAGGGCTTCGGGTCATTTGTTCGATGGCCAACGAAATTACCCCCTCTGGGAAGCCCCCAATGCTCAACTCAAGTATTGGCTACAAGAGCTTAACCTGGGGGGTATTATCCTATTGGGAGGAAGTGCGGTAGAAGTAAATTGGCGATCGCGCCAACTCCAAGCCTATGCCCAAACCCCTTTATTCATCGCTGCGGATATCGAAGAAGGGGTAGGACAGCGATTTGCCGGGGCCACTTGGTTTCCGCCTCCTATGGCGTTGAGTGGCATTGCAGACCAGTTTGAAGCGATCGCCCTAGCGGAAAAAATGGGGGCAGTTACCGCTCAAGAAGCCCTGGCTATGGGCATTAACTGGATTTTAGGGCCCGTGGTGGATGTGAATAACAATCCTGACAACCCGGCGATCAATGTGCGGGCGTTTGCCGATACCCCGGATCGCGTGAGTGAGTTAGCTGCGGCCTTTATTAAAGGGGCGCAGCAATACCCCATTTTAACCACCGCCAAGCATTTCCCCGGCCATGGGGATACTGCCACGGATTCTCATATTGAATTACCTGTTATTCCCCATCCCGACGAGCGCTTGCAACACATCGAGTTACCGCCGTTTGAGAAAGCGATCGCGGTGGGAGTCGATAGCGTGATGAGCGCTCATTTGATGATTCCGGCTTGGGATAAAGACCAACCCGCGACGATTTCCCATCATATTTTGACTCGTCAGTTGCGCGATCGCCTCGGCTTTTCCGGGTTAGTGGTAACCGATGCTTTGATTATGGGAGGGATTGCCCAAGGTAACGATCCTGCCGAAATTTGCGTCCAGGCCGTCGAAGCCGGGGCGGATATACTTTTAATGCCTCCCGATGCCGAACAAGCCATAAACGCCATTTATCGTGCGGTAGAGCAAGGCCGGATCGAGCGCGATCGCATCCTCGCTTCTCTACAACGCATTCAACAAGCCAAGCAAAAGTTACAATCCCAAACCCCCACCGATCCTGAAACCCTGTTAACGCAAATTGCGACTCCTACCGCCACCGCAACGGCATATCAGATAACCAAATCTTCTTTGCAGATGGGGGGTAAGTTACCGATTACGGAGACGGGCGATCGCGAGTTAATTAACTTAATTGTGGTAGATAACCTCTTAGGTTGCGATTTCTTAAGTAATTCTGCCCCTGCGGTGTCCATTCCCGGTCAATTTGGTTACAAATTGCAACTTATAGAGCAGCGATCGCTCATAAGCGTAAATCCTGCCGAAATAGGTATTTTACAAGTTTTTAGTCGCGGGAATCCTTTTCGGGGCGATGCTCGACTTTCTTTAGAAGCCCAAAATTGGTTTAAAAATTTATTAAGGTTCGCTACACTAGGGGGTTTAGCGATCTATGGTAGTCCTTACATTCTCCAATGGTTTCGTACCCATTTACCGCCGAATTTACCTTGGGTTTTTGCTTACGGACAAATGCCTTTGGCACAAACCTTAGTTCATCAAGCTTTATTTCCCGAAGTTGGTCAACGGCAGCAGCAAAATAAAGCATTTACATAAATGCTTTTAATCATTCCTCAATAATTTCTTGATGTATTCATAAACTGGGCTGATTAGGATGGGATAAGGAGGAGAATGCAAGTTGGGTTTTAGTGGGCAATTGCGCCGAAGTATAGATTATCTCGTTCAATAGGGACATTTGTAATTCTTATTAGGGTGGGAAAAAAATCTGTAACTTCATATACTGAAAAAAGGTTCGCCATAGCGTACTCCCAAAAACTCAACTCTACTGTAGATTTAATTGACAGGTAAGTTTTATGACTTTAAGTATCATTCCATCTCCTGCGGATTCTTCTTTGTTTTATACCATCGAAGCCATCCGAGACGAAGCGCGGGAATTGTTAGAACGGGGCGCAATCAGCCGTCAACAACCGATTTATGTCTTATGCCAGTACATTCCGGCTCGGGAATGGGTTGGTGTTGAATATGAATTGGAAAAATGTGATTATTTATTGCGCGATCGCATTGGTGATTTAATAGGTGCAGAACACTGGGATAACGACTAAAATCACTTTTGCATTTTGTTGAACTCTAAGGACTATCCAGACGCTCTCAAAACCCTTGCCACTCAGTATATTGATTGATTTTGAGGCGTTTACCTGGTTCAAATTTTTTTCAGAATGTGCCTGCTATGAGATATGAGTCAGCTTCTTCAAACCCAATTATTGCTAATGGTATGCTGAACTGGTTCAACTAACATTTAAAGTTTGATTTTGTTTAAAGAGAGAACTCTAAGTTAACCCATTTAAAAATCTAGGCGGTACTTGCTGCCTAGATTATTTCCATAATATTGTTCTTCAATGGTTATGGTAGGCTGAATCCTACACTCTCCCATCTCGCATTTAGCCGGTGGGAGTTATTGAACTACCCTACTCGAATTGTTCGAGATAAGTATTCACATCTTCTAAAATCCGGGTTAATTCTGCTTCAGTAGTTAAGCGAATCTTATCATCCTTGAGGGTGATTAAAATTTTGGCCGAAAAAGGACTGGGATAAATATTGGGATTACAAAAAACTTCTAAAAAAATAGCGTCTCCCGTATAGCGATATTCCATCGTCGGTTTCGGTTTTGGGCGCTTTCCCCCACTGGCAACTTTCGCGGCTATTGACTTGAGACTTTGCATCAATGTCATTAATTCTGCTTTTAATTCGCGGGTTGCTTCCAGGGAAAAATCAAACAGAATTGAACCCTGGTTTAAATTTAATTTGAGTTGAGACATTTTCAATAATGAACTGTGAATAGTGACTAATTTAATCTGGAATCGCCTTCCTAACCTTACCGGAAAACTAGACTTTATACGCAATCTGAAGCAAGATAGCGGAGGAAGAATGAACAGACACCTTCCTCCGGGCTTATCTCTAAGATTCATGAGTATTGCGGCATTGAGCGGCTAAATTGAGGATACTTGTCCATTGTTTTTGCAACTTTTTGGCGGTTAAGCCTAAAGTTTTAGCAATTTCGCGATCGCCTTGTTTGGCTTGCTTGAGTTCGAGAAGTTGACGCTGTTGAACCGACAACTGGGGTAAAAACTGCTCCCACTGCGTTGAGGTCATTCCCAAGCGTTGATCCAAATCAGCCCCCAACCATTGATGCACCAAACGCCAGTTATCCGAAGCCCGCGCAAACTTCTCAACGTGATACTTAAACCGTTGTTGCAGATAATCCCGTTCGCGCGAAGTTAAGCCTAAAATCTCGTCAATTTCTGAGGCTGTGCAATCTTTAAGCTTGAGGGTTAGATAATCTGCACAATCGTTGTGGCCATTGCTTTCGAGATATTCAAACAAAGAATCGATCACGCGAGAGCGACGAGTTCCTTCGCAAGGATCGCTGGTGTCAGCCACCATTTGCGATCGCACCTGTTGTACCGCATAAGAGCGACTTTGAGCTTCTGCGTCCTCTCCTTTCGGGTATTCTGCCGCTTGTTCGATATCCACTGCCGTTTCCTTCGGTTGACGACGGGCGAATGTTTGCGATCGCAACACAATCAACTGCTGACTATAACCATTCGGTAACGTAATGCGACGTTTAGCGTATTGTTCCGTAAACGCCATATATTCAGCCAACTCAATTTGAGCGCGGGGTTGATAATCGAGAGGTAATTCGTTTTCCTTACGGAACATTCGCAAAGACTCCACATAGAAATCTTGTAAAAAGTCTTCGATGAGAGTGTAACGACCCGCAAACCCTAACTGCGCTTGGGCTGGAGCAATATGACGATACACCATCACGCTGAGATTGCTGTGTAACTCGCTGCGGCCTCTTTTCGACCCCAAACTATAATAAGACAAGCATTTATTCAGACGATGAAAGCCCAAATAAAGCAGATGAGAGCGAACATCGCCAGATTTTTGAATGCGAGTGCTTTTCTCGCAAACTCGCTCCACTTCGCGATTAATGCGTGCCACAACATTCTGCACCGCTTTCGAGGTAGACCCGATTTTGGCGTACATTTCGTCCAACAGGAGTTGAGTCAAAGAAGCCTGCGACTGCGACATTGCAGAAGGTTTGTCCGGATGACGACGAGAAATAGAGGAAGAAGGTTTGAGAGTGTTAGAAGTGTTAACGTTCATGGTAATGCCCTGAGTGAATAGTCGTGTCAGTGGGGTTAGGAAATCTTGAGGGAGAGTTCTAAACCCCTTGACTTGCTTATGTTTTAAGCTTAGGGTGAACTGTTCTCACCGGGGGCTGTACCTGTGTCACAAAGGCGATCGCGCTCTCTAATCGACCCTTTTGCTATCTTTGGGGAAACCGGGGAATAACTACCCTCAAATCCTTGATATATATAGCATTGGGGGTCACGACTTCCGGGAAAATACGGCCATAGGGCGATCGTCCAGTTGGAAAACTGGTGGACAGGCCGACCCAGAATTACGAAATCCTTTGGAACAGCCTTGTAGTCAGGGCTTTACAGAACTTCACGCCTCAACTTCGGCGGCTATAGGCAAATCAGCCACTGCTTCCCATCCAAGACCTTTACGAGTCACCACAAGTTCCTCAGTGGTCATATCAACGATGGTAGAAACCTGGATACCCGCATCGCTTTGATCGTCTACAATCAAATCGACACAAGGCTCTAAAGCATCAAACAGCTTTGGTTTTTCTAAACCCAGAGTGGGTAACTCTCCTTCTTCGTTGGGGAAATAAGCAGAAGTGGAAATAATCGGATTTCCTAAAGATGCAAGCAACGCTTGGCACACTGGATGATTTGGAACTCGAACTCCTACGGTTTTGCGTTTGGGATTCATCACCAATTTGGGAACTAGCTTAGTTGCAGGAAGCAGAAACGTATAAGTTCCCGGAATCAGCGTTTTCATAATGCGGTAAGCCGGGTCTGTGACCCAAGCGTATTCAGAAATATTCGACAACGAAGAACACAAAAACGTCAACGGCTTATCATTAGCCATGCGCTTTAACTGACGCACTCGCTCAACAGCAGATTTCACATGAAGATTGCAGCCAATCGCGTACACTGTATCCGTGGGATAGAGCATGATGGCCCCGTCTTTGAGTGCGTCGGTAATTTGTTCAACTCGTCGCGGTTGGGGGTCAGTGGGATGCAAAATATATCGTTCAGCCATGATTAATTTTGTTGTTGGTTATTTGTTGTTTGTTGTTGGTTGTTGGTTGTTTGTTATTGGTTGTTTGTTGTTCCCAAAATCCGTCAATTGGTAATTGGTAATTGGTAATTGGTAATTTTCCAAAACAATCCTCCCACAACTTGGGATAATAAGGTTATGGTTGATTGGGGATTGAGGCGCGATGACCAAAATTGCTTATTTAGAATGTCCCACCGGAATTTCGGGGGATATGTGTTTGGGGGCTTTAGTTCACGCAGGTGTTCCCTTAGATTATTTAGAAACGCAGTTAGCCAAACTGGGCTTGGCTGATGAGTACCACTTGCATTCAGAAACCGTAAAACGCAACGGTCAAGCTGCGACGAAAGTTCATGTAGATTTACACCCTCATCATCACCACCACGACCATCATCACACCCGCCACCTCCCCGACATTGAAAACCTCATCAGACAAGCGAATTTGCCCCCGCAAGCGGCTCAATGGAGCTTAGATGTATTCCACCGCCTGGCTGTAGCTGAAGGGGCGGTACACGGCATTTCTCCCCACAAGGTACACTTTCACGAAGTCGGCGCAACCGATGCCATTGTGGATATTGTCGGCACTTGTTTGGGTTTAGATTGGTTGCAGATTGACCAGCTTTATTGCTCCCCTTTACCCACAGGAGGCGGTACAGTAAAGGCGGCTCATGGGGTGTTACCCGTTCCCGTTCCGGCGGTGTTGAAGCTGTGGGAAGACCGCCAAGTGCCAACTTATAGTAATGATATCCAAAAAGAGTTGGTCACGCCCACCGGAGCCGCGATCGCGACCACTTTAGCCCTCGATTTCGGCAATCCCCCCGCGATGCAAATCCAAAAAATTGGCCTGGGTGCGGGGTCAAAAGATTTCCCAATTCCCAATATTTTACGATTATGGTTGGGAAATGGCACAGAAACCCCGATTCAGGACACTATTGCTGTCCTAGAAACCCAAATCGACGATCTCAGTCCGCAAGCGATTGGTTACACCTTCGAGGCGTTATTTTCTGCGGGGGCACTCGATGTGTTTACTCAAGGGGTTACGATGAAGAAGTCGCGATCGGGGATTTTGATTACAGTAATTTGTCCGCGCGATCGCATTTCTGCTTGTCAAAACGTCCTTTTCCGGGAAACTACCACCCTCGGCATTCGCTACCGCTTGCAACCGCGTACCATTCTCAATCGCGAGTTTCACAAGGTTGAGACTCCCTATGGCACAGCCCAAGTCAAAGTCGCGTATCAAAACACTCCCCAAGGGCGCAAAATTCTCAACGTCCAACCGGAATATGACGATTGTAGCGCGATCGCGATCGCCCACAACCTCCCCTGGCGCGAAGTCCAACAACTCGTCCTCCGCACTTGGGAACAGAAAAATAAGTGATTTCTAAAACCCCGGTTTTTTCAAAAAACCGGGGTTTTGTCTATAACCAGTAGGTTGGGTTGAGGTAACGAAACCCAACAATAGAAAAGAATAACGGTTTTGCCCTTGTTTCACTTTGTTCTACCCAACCTACGGAATTTTAAGTATTGGCGAAAGGATTAATCGGACTAATAATCATCACGCTTTGTCCGTCATTTCCTTGGACAAACATTAAATAAGTATAGCTACCTTCGTTAACGACTTTATACGTCAAGCTATTATCGGAATCGTTTAATGTAATAAATTGCGATTCGGGTAATATACTGCTAGTTGCTTGCTTAATTTGTTCGGCAAAAACAGAAGGATTAGCTACTTCTTGTTTGGATTTATAAAAAGCAAAATTTTCTCGATCTTGAAATTGATTTGCCCTGGGATGATTGGCGATAATATCCGATCTAACTTTATCTAAATCTGCGGCCGCGATGATAAAGCTAAATTCCACATCTTCCATCTTTTTCACTTCGGCTTCACTCAGTTGTGCCAAAGTATAGTCATTTTCTTCGAGATATAAAACCGTCTTTTCGTTTTGCGAAAGAAGATGGAGATATTTCGTTTCAGAGGTTTCCGTATTTGTCACTTGGTAAACTTTAAAATTGCCATCTTCTAGGGTTTCTTCCCAAGTAAACGGAGTATTTTGTAATTCGCTATCTAATCCAGCAATGACGCGATCGATATTATCGGATGTATTGTAAAGATACGCGGCAGTTTCAAATTCGTTTCGCAACACACCCCCTGAACCTTGTTCGGCGTTGGGATAGCGGGGAAATAAGGCGAAAAAGTCATCGGGTTGCGCGGTTGTTCCCGATGTTCCTGAATCTTGTCCAGTATTGCCTAGATTTCCCAATAAACCACTGTCATGGGTTGAACCCCCAGGAGGCGTTGTTTCGTCTTCTGGGGTGTCGCTGGAGGGAGGAGGATTTTCTGGGATGTTGGTGGGACTGGGTGAGGGTGACGGAGAGGGTGTGGGTGTACTTTCCGGTTGAGGGGTGGGAGTGGG
>JBKHDX010000207.1:0-8667 GCA_046541115.1 Spirulinaceae cyanobacterium
ATTTGAGCGACGACACCACGCCGATTCGAGTCAACGATATTGAAATTCTCGGCGCAACCGTATTTACAGAATCAGACTTTGCCCCCCTCATCGGAGAAACCGTCACAATCGCTCAACTGCAACAAATCATTCACCAAATCAATCAACTTTACCTCGAAGCGGGCTATCTCAACACCGTGACCACTCTGCCTAACCAAGATTTGAGCGATGGGATTGTTCAGATTCAGGTGTTTGAAGGTCAACTGGGCAATATTGAAGTAGAAGGATTATCTCGCACTAATCCTGAGTTTGTTCGTTCTCGCATTGCCGTGGGAGTCGATGAAGATGAGCCGTTACAAGCTCAAGCCCTTGAAGACCAGTTGCGTTTGTTGCGAGCCAATCCTTTGTTTGAAAACGTGGATGCTTATCTGCGTCCCCTAGATACCCCAGGAGAAACGGAGTTAGTCGTTGAAGTCGAAGAAGGAAACTTAGTCACGGGGAATTTATTTGTAGACAACTATTCAACGCTGAGTGTGGGAAGCGTCCGCTTTGGGGCTAATGTGGCGTTTCGCAGTTTGGCGGGATGGGGGGATGTTCTCACCATTGGCCATTCTCGCTCGACGACGGGGAGTTCTCGCGTCAGCAGTTTTGGCTACAGTATCCCGGTAAATGCCCAGGATGGAACCGTGAGCCTCAATGTGGTTCTCGACCGCAACGAGATTACCCAAGAATCTTTTAGCCGTTTTAATATTACAGGTCAGTCGGAGTTGTATGAAATTAGTTTTCGTCAGCCGTTGATTCGCACTCCTAGAGAAGAATTTGCCCTGTCTGCGGGATTTAGCTACAAAGACGGCCAGACCTTTGTATTTGACCAACCCACGCCCTTTGGCATTGGCCCGGAAGCCAATGGAATGAGTAAGGTGAGCGTGTTGCGCTTGGGTCAAGATTATACCCGCCGGGATTTATCAGGGGCTTGGGCGTTGCGCTCTCAATTCAATATTGGCTTGGGTATCTTAGATGCAACCACGAATGAAAGCCCGATTCCCGATAGTCGCTTTTTCAGTTGGTTGGGACAGGTACAGCGAGTGCAGCGTTTGAGTCCGGATAATTTGCTGATTGGCGCTTTGGATGTGCAGTTGAGTACAGATAGCTTGTTACCCTCTGAGCAGTTTGCGATTGGGGGCGGTCAGTCGGTGCGGGGTTATCGCTCTAATGTGCGCTCTGGGGATAATGGCATTCGCTTTAGCCTCGAAAACCGGATTGTGGTGTTACGCAGTCCTGAAGGGGAACCGGAGTTTCAGGTTGCGCCGTTTTTCGATATGGGTTGGGTATGGAATGTGTCGGGCAATCCTAATACTTTAGCTCGTCAACGGTTTGTTGCGGGAATCGGAGCTGGGGTTTTATGGTCGCCGTTGGAGGATTTGTTGATTCGCGTTGATTATGGTTATCCGATTATGAAGTTGGATGACCGGGGCAGCGATGCGACGGATGATGGCTTTCATTTTAATGTGAATTACTCGTTTTAGGTGGAAGATTAGAACCCCGGTTTCTGGGGTCAAACTCTAACTCAACCGGATAACCAAATAAGAAACCGGGGTTCTTGAACCAAGGACAAAGAACCAGAAGTGCGGAAAATCGGTTCAAATGACCCAACCCGTTAAGCCCAAAACCCCAAGTCAAGAAAATATCCAATCTCTGTAGGGGCGAGGTTTCCTCGTCCAATCTCAACTGTGGGGAATCAGAATTTGATGCCATTTCCCATAAAAATCGACAAGATATAGCAACCGCCAAAGCAGTTAGAACACTGCATCAATTCTTAAAAAACAAGCCGAAAACAAGCCCTTCTTGGAGTGGGAGAGGGGTTAGGGTGAGGGCAAACCTCACCTCAAACGTCCTAACCCGAAGTGCTTACAACATGATTGGGCAGGGAAACCCTGCCCCTACGGACTAGAAAATAAGCATTAACCCACCCTACTAAAGCATATTTTTAGCTGTGTCACAGCAGTAGGTTGAGTAGAACGGTTTAACCAAGGACAAATAACAAAGAACCAAAAACAAACAAAAGCGCAAATCCGAAAACTTGCGCCTTTGTTTTAAATTTTTAGCTCTACTTTAACTTAGTAGCGGCTGGCGTTAGGCTTGTAGACGATGAAGCTAACGGTTTGGCATTGCTTGATGTTGTCAAAGCCAACGACACGGATGTAGCAGTTGGCATACTCTTGGCGGCATTGACGCACTTCGTTGAGGACTTCTTGAGCAGAGGAAACATTAAACAGAGGTAGCTTCCACAAAGTCCAGTGGTGGTCAGCCGGGCTAGGATCTTCTTCAAATTCGATCGCCGGAATAAAGCCTTGATCGAGCATATAGTCGATTTGCTTGGCGATTTGTTGGTCGGTTAAAGGGGGAAGATAAGAGAGAGTTTCGTAACGAGGCTCTTTGGGTAAAGTCTGCATGAGTTTTTTCAGCTAAAAGAAAGGTAAAAGTAATCAATCGTTGCTTAGGGGTGAATCTTCGTCGCGTTCCGAATCGGGGGGAAGCGCGTCGGATTCTGAATTTTCGGTCGAAGCTGAATCGTCAGTCTGGGTTAGGCGTTCGAGGAGATAGCGACGATGCTCTATGTTGGCTTGCTGAACCCCAGTGCGTACCATTTCCGGTAAAAACTCTAAAATGGTTTCGGCCAAATGTTCGCGGACGGTGAGAATCCGTAGAACTAAATCCTTGCGTTCGAGCATTAAACCCTGGATATAGGCTTCTCCGTCTTCTAATTTGCCGGCCGAGTAACGGCGCAACCAGATTGATTCAGGGGGATTCGTTTCCGCGAGTTGTTCGGCAATGGTTTTTACCGCTTGGTAGGTCAGGTAATTTTGCAAGACTTTCGCCGTATCTTTGGCAATGTGTTTCGAGTTCATTCCTTGTCCCTACCCTTTCCAGACTTTCGATCCAGTAAAAAGGGAATTGGCAAAACAATGTTGTATTCAGCTTTACCAATCCCTTTTTTACGCTGCCCTAGAGGGTGTCAATCGCTTCGTACTCGAATTTGATTTCTTTCCAGAGTTCGCAAGCGACTTTGAGTTCGGGAGACCAACGAGTGGCTTCGCGGATGACTTCGTTGCCTTCGCGGGCCAAGCTGCGTCCTTCGTTACGGGCTTGAACACAAGCTTCGAGGGCGACGCGGTTGGCGGTTGCACCGGGGGCATTACCCCAGGGGTGACCGAGGGTACCACCACCGAACTGTAAGCAGGAGTCATCACCGAAGATGTCTACCAATGCGGGCATGTGCCAAACGTGAATCCCACCGGAAGCTACGGGAAATACACCGGGTAAGGAAGCCCAATCTTGGGTGAAGAAGATACCGCGAGAACGGTCTTCTTCGATGTGGTCTTCGCGCATCAGGTCAACGAAGCCCATGGTGATGCCCCGTTCCCCTTCGAGTTTACCGACAACGGTACCGGAGTGGAGGTGGTCGCCACCGGAGAGGCGCAAGCACTTGGCGAGAACCCGGAAGTGGATGCCGTGGATTTTTTGACGGTCGATGACGGCGTGCATGGCGCGGTGAATGTGCAGCAACATACCGTTGTCACGACACCAGCGAGCCAGGCTGGTGTTGGCGGTGAAGCCACCGGTGAGGTAGTCGTGCATGATGATGGGAGTGCCGATTTCTTTGGCGAATTCGGCCCGTTGCATCATTTGCTCAACGGTGGGGGCGGTCACGTTGAGGTAGTGACCTTTCATTTCGTTGGTTTCGGCTTGAGCTTTTTCGATGGCTTCTTGGACGAATAAGAAGCGATCGCGCCAACGCATGAAGGGCTGCGAGTTGATGTTTTCGTCGTCTTTGGTGAAGTCCAAACCACCGCGCAAACATTCGTATACGGCGCGACCGTAGTTTTTGGCGGATAAGCCGAGTTTAGGCTTAATGGTACAACCCAAAAGAGGACGACCGTATTTGTTCAATTTGTCGCGCTCTACGGTGATACCATGAGGCGGCCCTTGGAAGGTTTTGACCAAAGCCACGGGGAAGCGGATGTCTTCTAAGCGTAAAGCTCGTAATGCTTTGAATCCGAAAACGTTACCGACGATGGAGGTCAGAATGTTGGTGACGGACCCTTCTTCAAATAAATCTAACGGATAAGCAACGAAACAAAAATATTGATTATCTTCGCCGGGAACAGCTTCGATGTCATAACAGCGACCTTTGTAACGATCGAGGTCGGTTAAACCATCTGTCCATACCGTTGTCCAAGTCCCGGTAGAGGATTCAGCCGCGACGGCTGCTCCTGCTTCTTCGGGAGGAACCCCGGGTTGGGGCATCATGCGGAAACAAGCCAAAAGATCGGTGTCTTTGGGCGTGTAGTCTGGCATGTAGTAAGTCAGGCGGTAGTCCTGTACCCCTGCCTTAAATCCAGATGATTTTGCTTGTACCATTTCCTGTTGTCTCTCCTTATATATCTGTTGAGGCGTAATTTTTAGCGGTTCGGCTTTGTGACAGTTTGGAACCCCACGGGCGCGTGCCTCAGATGGGGATGTGGCTAAGGTGCCAGCCAAGGCCCTGTCCTGGCACATCCTACCGGGATGGAGTGGGTAAACTAACCGACCCATACGGTAGACCAAACCGAATTAGCCAACTTCTAAAAATTTCTTTTGCTGTCAAAGTTTGAGTTTGACAATTTTGCTTTCGCACTCTAGCTTAACACGAATTGATTTCTATTTTTCAACTTTTTGTAAGGTTTCCTTGAGAATTTTGATTGCATTTTATTCTAAGGGTCATTAAGTTATCTAATCATCTCTAAAGAGACGTTAAAAAATATGAACTTTACCGAGTTGCTCCCCGCAAGAATTGAGATTTAATCGTTTAAAACAAGGGAAAACTAGCTCGAATTATAATCCGAGCCAAATACAAAAATTTATGATTTTCTGGCATTAATGCCTTACTTGCTGCTGTTTAAGGGCAACAAAATTCCGCAATATTTCTTAACACTAAAAAGAGTGTAAGCTCGCTTTTAAAAAAACTTTGGACAACTGCACTTATTCAGATTGAGGGGTGGAATTATTCAACGATGGCTTTTTCGGAAATAAGGTAAACAATAAACGATCCACATGAACGCGCCCGGAAACTTGCGCTTTGAAGGGAGTTCCTGGGTTTTGTGGCTCTAGGACATCCGATTCAGGTTCGGGTGGGGGTTCGGGAGTTGCGGCTTGAGACTCAGAAGGTTCTAAAGTTTCGGTTTCGGCCGAGTCGCTTTCTAAATTGGGCGCGACTTCTTCTAAAACTTCTACGGTGCGGGAGGTATCCCCTAATACCGAACCCGCCCGAATGACTTGCATTGCTGCGACAGAAGCATTAAAAATGGTTGTAATCCCACCGATACAAGCATTCGCCCCGATTGTACAAGCGCCGACAATCAACACCCCCGGCGCTAAGTTAGCCCCGGCTTGAATTTCAATGGTGCCATTGTAGGCATTGAGAATCGCGCCCATGCCAATACAAACCCCGCCGGCAATAATAATTTTACTATTGGGAGCGGCGCGTAAAATGGCACCGGGGGCGATCGCGGCACTCGGATCGATAACAACATTCCCACTGATCTGTAAGTGAGCCGTCTGAACGGGGTGCAAAGGTTGCAAATTCATAGGGATTCAGGCTCTTGGTAATGAGTGGCACAAGCACAAAAAGGGTTAGAAGGAAAACAGCAAGCGCGCGATCGCTCTGGGACTTTGCGATCGCGATTTTGGGGTGACAGTCCCAAAAAACCCGCTTAATCGCGATACGATTGGTCACCTCAGCACAACCTGGGCGCTCCTCGCAGACAATACTGCTTTCCCCAAACCTGTCATTACCTAGGGCTTTTGAATCAACTGTTCTAAAACACGACGTTTGGCTTTGGCATCAATGCCCAGTAAGCGGACATATTCCCCCGAATGTTCTTGCAAACAAGCTTCTAGCCCGGCTAACACTTCGTTTTCCCGATTGGAGTCAATGGGAGAACAAACTTGCCAAGAACTGGTACGAAAGCGGCGCTGAGAAGCGTGTTCGGTGCCAATTTTATAGCCTTGAGCCAACAGCGATCGCACTTGCTGAACCACATCGGCATCCAGACTCGTCGCCGTTGTGGAATTTTGGCGTTTTTGGTAATGATTCACCGAATTGCCAAACCCTTTATTTTTAGTCGCTTTCGGACGCGACGAGCTAGAGCCAGCATCAGAAGTAGCCGGTGCATCTGGGCGTTGAATCAACTGCTCTAAAACCCGACGTTTGGCTTGAGCATCAATACCGAGTAAGCGCACATATTCGCCGCGATGGTCGTTCAAACAAGCCTCTAATTCTGCCAAAACTTGAGCTTCGTTGTTCGAGTCGATAATCGGACAAATTTGCCAAGAACCGGTACGGAAACGACGCTTGCTGGCATGTTCGGTGCCGATTTTATAACCTTGAGCCAACAGCGATCGCACTTGTTGTACAACTTCTGGGTCTAAGCCACTGCTGTCCGAACTGCTATAACTACTGCTGGTGCTGCTGCGACTCGAAACCGTCCCATTACCGTTGCCGTTACCGTTACTGGCAGGGCCATCGGGGGTTTGGATAATTTCTTCTGACACCCGGCGTTTGGCTTGGGGGTCGATGCCGATCAAGCGGACGTATTCGCCGCTATGGTCGTCTAAGCAGGAATTTAACTCGGATAACACTTTGTCCGGGTTTTTGCTGTCGAAGGCGGGGCCCGTTAACCAAGAACTGGTGCTAAAACGCCGCTGAGAAGCATATTCTACGCCGACTTTATAGCCTTGGGACAACAGCGATCGCACTTGTTGTTGGGCATCTCCTTCGAGGCTGCTGGCTTTGGGGGAACTCACAGCAGAGCGAGAACCGTTGCCAGAACCGTTACTGTTATAAGAGCGAGGGGAAACCGAGGTGCGAGCGCCATTGCTGCTACCGTTACTCGGAGAGTCGTCGGGGGTTTGGATCGTTTCTTCTAACACCCGGCGTTTGGCGTTGGGGTCGATGCCAATCAAGCGCACATACTCCCCGGAATGTTCGGCTAAAACGTCTTCGAGGGTGGCTAAAACTTCGGTGTGACGATTGCTGTCAATCGAGGGCCCTGTAAGCCAAGAACTGGTGCGAAAACGCCGTTTGTCTGCGTATTCTATACCAATTTTGCACCCTTGGGCTAAGAGCGATCGCACGCGGTCAACGATATCTAAACTTAAACTCATCTTTCTTTCTAAACCATTTCCAGTACCGTTGCTCGTTGTTTTTCCGTTACCATGGGTGGCGGGCTGCGATCCTTGTTGCAACGGCAAAATACAAGTAGGATCTTGAGTGCAGCGATAGCCTACACGTAAAGCTTCGTTGATTTCAACGACATGACGTGCAAACTCGCGATCGCTCTTTTGGACTTCCGGTAAGCGATCGGCTTGTTGTTGATTGGTAATCACGGCACCAGACGGTACATAGCGCCCTGGCGGGATTTCCACATCCTGAATCAAGGCGTGCATCATAATAATGCAACCGTGACCGATGCGGGCGTTGAACACCGTCGAGCGAAAGCCAATAAAGCATTCTTTGCCGATATAAGCGGGGCCGTGAATCAGGGCTAAGTGGGTGATACAAGAATTGGACCCGATCCAGGCCGAGTAAGGTTTACCGTCATCCCCGATCACACGACCTTTTTCGAGGCCGTGAATGACAACACCGTCTTGGATATTCGTCCCTTCACCGATGTAAAACGGAAAACCTTCATCCGCCCGAATTGAAGTTCCGGGGGCGACTAAAACATTCGCGCCCACTCGAACATCGCCAATGATGTTTGAGAAGGAGTGAACATAAGCCGATTCATTGATTTGCGGTTCGGCTAAGGTGCGAGACCAAGGGGTTGGGGGAGCGGCGTTTGGGTGGACTACCACAGGTTATCCCTCCTAATTAAACTGGGTTCGATCCCTCGCCATCCGTCTCCCCAGAAACAAGATGTATTGGTTGGATGAGGGCGATCGCGCTCGATGACGAGACCGACCCTCGCGACCCAATGGATATTTTCAATAGCGATATTCATCTTTTTTGCTATAGAGCAAGTTATTTCCCAGGGTTATCGTATCGATAATGCCGATCGCTAAGGCGTCGATGGGACGCAAATCGCGATCGTCTAGATTGCTATCGGGAGCGAGGGCGCGGCGACTGACTAACACCCATTCGTCGATCCCGGCTCCGATGCGATCGGCGACAACTTCGTATTGAGAGATAAACTGCCCTTGTTCGTCTACAAACTGTACCCAAAGCAGCTTAACGCCTGTCATGCCGGGGAGTTTTTGCGTACTTACGACTGTGCCGCGAACTTTAGCAACTTGCATTTATAAACTTACCGTCGTTGGATCGGCCGCGGGTTCACGCTTTCCCGGAATTGTTCTACGGCTTCGGTATAGCGAATCGGCAGGACATATTCGAGGTTTTCGTGGGGACGGGCGATGATGTGGTGAGACAGCACTTGACCGCCACTCACGCGCTTGACATTCTCAATTCCGGCTGAAACCGAGGCTTGGACTTCCGATACATCGCCGCGCACGATCACGGTGACTCGTCCGGTGCCGATTTTTTCATAACCGACTAAGGTGACGCGAGCGGCTTTGACCATCGCGTCTGCTGCTTCGACGACGGCGGGGAAACCGAGGGTTTCTACCATTCCCACTGCAATTGACATTTTT
>JBKHDX010000208.1:0-8627 GCA_046541115.1 Spirulinaceae cyanobacterium
TTAGAACGGGCAGATATGGTTCGGGTTTACAATCGAGAATCTGATGGTGTTGTAGTTTATCAAGTGATTTAATTGCGGGTTTATTGTTCAATTTCAGGGTGCAAATTGTGGGCGATCGCGTAGATTGGCAACAAGTTCGCAATACTTTTCAAAAACTGTGGGGTTATGATGATTTTCGACCACCGCAAGGGGAAATTATCCGCAGTTTATTAACCCAAAAAGATGCTTTAATTGTCTTACCCACAGGGGGCGGAAAATCCATTTGTTTCCAACTTCCGGCATTACTGCAAGAAGGCTTAACCCTGGTAATTTCGCCGTTAGTGGCATTAATGGAAAATCAAGTCCAAGAATTGCGATCGCGCAACCTTCGGGCTGCCACTCTACACGGTGAAATCCCCCGACGAGAGCGTCTCCGTACCCTTAAAGCCTTAGAAAACCAATCTCTGCGGTTATTGTACCTTTCCCCGGAAACCCTTCTCAGCCCGCCAATCTGGGACAGATTGCGACAACCCAATCTCCGCATCAACGGTTTAATTCTCGATGAAGCCCATTGTCTGGTACAGTGGGGAGACACCTTTCGTCCCGCTTATCGTCGCTTGGGGGCAGTTCGTCCGGCCTTACTCCAGCATAAACCCCCAGGGACGAAATTCGCGATCGCGGCCTTTACCGCCACCGCCGATCCTCACGCCCAAAAAATCATCCGCACAACGCTACAATTACAACAACCCGAACTCTTTTTAATCAGTCCTTATCGCTCCAATCTCAACTTAAAAATCAAACGCATTTGTACGCCGAGGGGAAGGCGACAACAGATGTTAAAATTTATCCAAGCCCACCAAAAACAATCGGGTTTAGTGTATGTTCGTTCCCGCAAAGATAGCGAAAACTTAGCACAATGGTTTCAATCTGTTGGCTATCAAACCGCAGCTTATCACGCCGGTTTAGGGGGAGACGAAAGACGAGAACTCGAACAACAATGGTTAGAGAATAAACTGCAATTTGTAGTCTGTACTTGTGCCTTTGGGATGGGAATTAATAAACCCGATGTGCGCTGGGTTACTCATTTTCAAGCCCCCATTTTACTCTCTGAATATATCCAAGAAATTGGTCGCGGCGGACGCGATCGCGCTCCGGCAGATGCGCTAACCTTAATTAGCGAACCCACAGGTTTATTGAATCCTGAAGATAAACAGCGCAACCAATTTTTCAGCGAACAACAACAAAAACAATACCGACTCGCTCAAACATTAAGTCAAAAACTCCCCAAACAAGGGGAAATCAACGCAGTTTCTCAGCAATTTCGAGGGGGCGCGATCGCGCTGGCATTACTCCACAGCGCCGATCAAGTGCAATGGCTTGACCCCTTTTCCTATCGCCAAATCGGTAAAATTAATCCTCAAAAAATCAAACAACTCAGCCAAAATCAAACGCAAATTCAAAAACAAATGCAGCGATATTTAAACACAAAAACTTGTCGCTGGCAGTTTTTATTAAATGCTTTTGGTTTTAGCCAAGAAGCGGCTAATTTCAAATGCGGTCATTGTGACAATTGCAAAAACAACTAATAATTATCGCGTGGGGTGCGTTAACGAACTGTAACGTACCGTCTGAATACTAAATAATATAAAATCTGCTATTTCTAGAAAGTAGGGTGGGCAATGCCCACCATCTCTAGCTTTGAGGCTTAACCTTAAGCCTGAAGCCACAATATTTCATTGTAAAATTGAGGTAGAGCCTCATTTTTACGTCCCTTGATAGAACTAAGAAACGAGGTGTAAAACTACTGCCCACTGCCAAAAAAACAACAACCAACAACTAACAACTAACAACTAACGAAACTTCATGATTCACCCAATCCTCTTGACCGTTCCTCCCCTAGAAAATGGCGATCGCCTCAGTCGTAGCGAATTTGAGAAGCGATATCACAAAATGCCTAAATCTACCCAAGCTGAACTAATCGAAGGACAAGTGTATATGGCTTCTCCCCTACGATTTAACGCTCATGCCGAACCGCACAGTAAAATCATTACCTGGTTAGGAGTATATGCTGCGGCCACCCCAGGAACGCGATTGGGGGACAATGCCACTGTGCGCCTTGATAGGGACAACGAACCCCAACCCGACGCAGTGCTGCGAATTGAGCCTGCAAAAGGCGGAAAATCCTCTGTGAGCGACGATGATTACCTCGAAGGTAGCCCAGAGCTAATCGTAGAAATCGCTGCGAGTACGGCATCCTACGACCGCTACGACAAGCTTCACGTTTACCAACGCAACGAGGTACAGGAGTATATCATTTGGTCGGTGTATGAGGCTCAAATTGAGTGGTTTGAGTTACAAGAAGGGCGTTATGTGCAACTCAATCCTGACGAGCAAGATATAATTCGCAGTCGTGTTTTTCCGGGGTTGAGTTTGTCGATTTCTGCTTTACTTTCAGGAGATTTAGCCACAGTTTTAGCGCAGTTACAGCAAAGTTTGGGAACAGCAGA
This sequence comes from Spirulinaceae cyanobacterium, assembly GCA_046541115.1. Lineage (GTDB taxonomy): Bacteria > Cyanobacteriota > Cyanobacteriia > Cyanobacteriales > Spirulinaceae > Jaaginema. The sequence continues at coordinate 2,487 of JBKHDX010000208.1, forward strand.
ACATCAAGCTTTTGTCGAGCAATTACAAAAAGATTAATTGCAGATATAGAATGTAGAAATTCCCTAAAACTATGACACAGAATAATACTGTCCGTAAAACCGCCTTAGTTTGTCAAAATCGAACTTGCCGCAAACAAGGTTCAGCTCAAGTTTTGGCGGCATTTCAACAAAATCCTGTTGCGGATATAGAAGTTAGCGGTTGCGGTTGTTTGGGTCAATGTGGCAAGGGACCGATCGTATTAGTTTTACCCGAAAAAGTTTGGTACTGTGGGGTAAATTCCCACGAAGTCCAAGCGTTAGTTATGTCCCTTGATAGAACTAAAACTTGGTAGAACCAAAGAATGAAGTTTGAGACGACTGCCGATTGCCCAAAAAACTGATAACTGATTACTGATTACTGATAACTGAAATTAACCATCAACCGCCACAAAAGCTTGTGCTTCTTGCCAAACTTTGAACAAGAAAAACTCAACGCGGTGATTCATCATCGTAACAAAAACGCCTTCTTCAGAATCGGGGCTTTCAGCGACCCAAGTTCCACCAAGGGCAAGTTCGACACAATCTTCATCGCAGACGGAAATCGCGATCGCATCGGGGTTTTCCCGTTGGGCTAAAGCTTGGAGATCGGCCAAATACGGCACATCCATTGGTAATAAGAAAGAAGCCGTCATCGGTTCGACATAAATCGGTGTTGCTGACCGCACCGCTAAAACAACGCGCACGGATACCCAATCTTCAACTGACTGAGTTAACAACTCTAAATTAAATCCATTTTCGAGATAGGTGAGTTTTAACATCGTCCCTTTCGGTTACTCCAGGTTGGCTTGCTGTTCGCGCCAAAACTGTTCTGCAAAAGCTACAGCCGGATGAGGAGGCGCTTTGGGTTTAGTGCGGAGTGGCATTCGCGCTTGCTTGGGGGTGCGATCGCCCTTTTTGGCATTACACGCAGCGCAAGCAGTGACTACATTATCCCAACTGTGTTTTCCGCCTTTTGAGCGAGGAATTACATGGTCGAGGGTTAATTTTTGGGGACTGCCGCAATATTGACAGGTATATTTATCTCGGCGTAACACCTCGCGACGGTTGACCGGAGGCACTTTCCAGATGCGTTCGAGTTGGTGGGTGGTCAAGCGAATATGTGCGGGAACAAAAAACACCAAATTGGGCGATCGCACTTTCCAGCCCAAGTCCGTAAAACCGTTTACGGGTTCGGCTTTTCCCGTTGTAAGTAGTACAATGGCGCGTTTAATATTTACCCGACTCATGGGCAGGTAATTTTTAGAAAATACGACCACAGATTGATTTAACGTTTTAGTGATGCTAGTCACGGCCTTACTCCTTATCGAGCCGTTGGGATGAAAGTTACCGATCGCTAATGAAAAACCCCCGCAACCTAGACTCTGAGGTGCGGGGGTACAAACCAACTGAAGGGTTTGGGGGTTATCTGGGTACAGGGATTGGGGGTCTGTACCTCCCGCGTCGGTAATTTGAATTTGAGCCTGCGTCCAATACATCTAAATCGGCGCAGTTGCTAGGATATGCACTATCCAGATTTTGGCCTTGATGGCCCCAAAGTTGGGTAATGGGCGATTTCCGGAGGGTTTCCATCTCTATACCCCATGCCACGCCCTGGGTTGCGGTCGGCCAAGCTTGGGCGACAGCAGGGGTGGAGTTGGCGGTAAAAGAGAGAAAGAAGCTCACAGAAGTTTTCCTTTTGATAATTTTGCGATCTCTGACTTTTTAATACTACACTTGTATTACCGATATGTCCACATTTTTTTGGAGAAAAGATTTCAATGAAGACTCTCACCCGCACTTCAACCACTGAAATGGAAGTTACTAGCATCCGCTTAGAGCGCGATCTCAAAAACAAACTCAAAGAACTCGCTGACGGTGGTGGTTATCAAGCCTTGATCAGAGATGTGCTTTGGAACTATGTCCAACAAAAGTCCGGCGCTTATCGACCGCAGTTTGATAAAAAGGATATTCGGGCGAGTATCGACGCGATCGCCCAGAAAGATGAACGCTGCGTCCTTACGGGTCAGTTTATCGCCGAAAATGAACCCATGTTGCTTGGCTTAACGGCGAATGGCGACCTCGTTCCCCTGAGTATAAATAGTTTGAACAACTAGCATTTCGTCTAAGTCACAATACAACCGGGTTTTGAACGCTCAACGTCAACAAAACCCGGTTGTTGCCAAGAAATCCACATCATTCTTATGGTTTCTGGTAAAATACACAGCATTGGTTACACTCAATAATTTGTCAATCTGTTAACCCTGATACCCATCGCTATTAATTTCTTCGGCTTGGGTGGTTCGTGAGGATAACTTAGGTTCCCAACAACACAGCAACAAAACCCAGAACAAATTATGGCGATCGCATGACATTTATTTTTTTAAAAGCCCCTTCACCGCAATCAAGTTTAATTTAATCGACCGATCAAACCCTGTAGGCTCGTCTCTTTTCGACCCTAGCAGAGGGATTGCTTTTTTCCCTACCCTGCCATAAATTGAAATTCTGAAGATGAATTCAACTTCCATGTCTCGACAGCGCGTATCAACTGGAATTAAAGGTTTAGATCGAGTGTTATGGGGTGGCTTGCTTGCGGGTCAAGCTTATTTGATCCGAGGGGGCCCGGGAATGGGCAAAACGACCCTAGGTCTTCATTTCTTAGCCGAAGGCATCGCACAAGACGAAACTTGTTTGCTGATTACTTTAGGGGAGTCTCAACCCCAACTTTGTCGCAACGCCGAGACCCTGGGTTTCGATCTCAGCAAGGTTAAATTTCTCGACTTCAGCCCCACCGCAGAATTTTTTACGCAACAGCAAAATTACGATATTTTCTCCCCGGCAGAAGTCGAACGAGAACCAATCGCGCAACAAATTATTGATGGTGTCGCGAAATACAAACCCCAACGCATTTTCCTCGATGCGATGACCCAGTTTCGCTATTTAGCGGCAGATGAGTTTCAATTTCGCAAGCAAGTTTTATCCTTACTACGCTTTCTCGTCGAACAAAAAGCCACAGTACTGTTTACCTCAGAAGGTCACGTTAAAGCCCCCGATGACGATCTGCAATTTATGAGTGATGGCGTAATCGAACTGGATTCAACCTTAGAAGGTCGTAAACTGAAAGTTTCTAAGTTTCGGGGGTCAAACTTTTATAGCGGTTCTCACGGGCTGATTTTGACCGATCGCGGCATTGAGATGTTTCCTCGTTTACTACCGGGAGTTTATAAGCGAGATTTCGCCTTAGAAGTCGTTTCTTCGGGGATTCCCGAACTCGATGAATTGTTACACGGGGGAGTCGAACGGGGAACGGTTACCATTATCAGCGGCCCGAGTGGGGTGGGTAAGTCTACTCTGGGGTTACAGTTTATGAAAGAAGCGGCCGGCCGCGGCGAACGTTCGGCAATTTATGTATTTGAAGAAGCCGTTGAAACCCTGTTACATCGTTGCGAAGCGGTGAATATTCCGGCCCGGATTATGCACGACCGCGGGGTACTTTCAGTCATTTCCATTGAACCCCTTGAATATAGCCCAGATCGCTTTGCTTACATGGTTAGAGAAGAAGTCGAAAAACATCAAACCAAAATTGTGATGATCGACAGTACTTCGGGTTATGGTCTTTCGATTCGCGGTAATGATTTAGTTCCTCATATTCATTCGTTGTGTCAATATCTCCGCAATATGGGGATTACGACGATTTTAATTAATGAAGTAGAAACTATTTCTGGGGGGGATTTTCAAGCGACGGAAATCGGTTTGTCTTATTTAGCAGATAATATTATTTTTCTGCGTTATGTTGAGTTTAACGGTCAACTGCGGAAAGCTATTGGGGTATTGAAAAAACGGATGTCCGATTACGAACGTCATTTGCGAGCATTTGAGGTGACTCGCTATGGTTTAAAGGTCGGAGAACCGTTGAAACATTTACGGCGAATTTTGAGTGGTTCCCCAGAATTAGTAGACCCCTCCGAATCTACTTCTAAGAGTTCGATGTGGCATAGCTAGAACGATGAGTCGGATTGTTTTATTGTTAGCAAATCCTACAAATGCTAAGTTATTATCCCAATGGTTGGGAAAACAGCATGAAGTCATTTTGGGTAATTCTCAAGTGCTTGAGCAACCCTTCGATTTGGCTTTAGTGGATGATGTTAATTTAAAGCAACACGCTAACGCGATCGCGCAATTACGTCAAGGCAGCAAACCCATTTTTCTACCATTTGTCTTATTGAGTTCTCGGCAAGATTTAAATAGAGCGTTAGCACAACTGACGGATGTCGTCGATGAGGTGATTCAAACCCCTATCGAAAAAGCCGAGTTAGCGACGCGGTTAAAATGTTTGTTGCGATCGCGTCATTATTCGTTAGATTTACAAGAAGCGAAACATCGAGCTGAACAAGCATTAGCAAAAGAAAAAGAACTCAATCAACTTAAATCGACCTTTGTTTCGATTGTTTCCCATGAATTTCGCAATCCCCTTAATAGTATTTCGGGATGGTCGCAATTACTGAGGCAATACGACCAAAAACTCCCCCCCGAAAAAAAGCAAGATTTGTTTCGCAATATCGATCGTGGCGTAAATCAAATGATTGCTTTACTCGATGATGTGTTAATTATTGGTCGTGCGGGAGTGGGGAAGTTAAACTTTGAGCCGAGTTTATTCGATCTTCAGGTTTTTTGCGTACAACTGAGTCAAGAAATTAAAATGGGATTTCGCGATCGCGCCTCCATTGAGTTGCAATATCACGGCGAAGCCCAAGTTAACCTCGATCGCCAGTTATTAACTCATATTTTGACTAATTTATTATCTAATGCGGTGAAATATTCCCCAGAAGACCAGAGGGTGACGTTAACCGTAGAACAGCAAGAGCGACAAGTTATTTTTACAGTTCGCGATCGCGGCATTGGTATTCCTGAAAACGCACAAAAACACCTGTTTGATTCCTTTTATCGCGCCAGTAATGTGGGTTCAATTCAAGGAACGGGTTTGGGTTTAGCGATCGTGAAACAATGCGTTGATTTTCACCAAGGCCAGATTACTTTTCACAGCGAATCGGGAGAAGGAACGACTTTTACTGTAACTTTGCCCCAATTCTAAACCCGATCTTCAGCTTCGAGAATGCAAGGACTATCCGGGTCGCCGTTTTCAATCTGAATCGTGGCGTGAGCGATACCAAAATTCGCCTCTAACGCTTGGGAAGTCTCTTGCAAGAAGCGATCGCGCCCCGTTCCTTCTGGCATGACTAAATGGGCCGTTAACGCCGTTTCTGTGGTACTCATAGCCCATATATGCAAATCGTGAACTTGCTCAACTCCCGGACGTTCGCAGAGATATTGTTGCACCGCTTGGGGTTCAATGTCGCGGGGGACAGCATCTACAGCTAAGTTTGCCGCATCTTTGAGGATTTGCCAAGTGCCGTAGACTACCACCACCACAATCACTAAACTCACCACCGGGTCAAACCACAGCCAGCCGGTGAGTAAAATCCCAATCCCGGCTAATACCACCCCCAGAGACACTAACGCATCGGCGGCCATGTGCCAAAATGCGCCTCGGATGTTTAAATCTCCTTCCCGTCCCGACATAAACAATAAGGCGGTGGCGGTATTGATCGCAACTCCGATCGCAGCCACAATAATAATGGTTGTACCGGGGACTTCGTTGGGGTTGAAAAAGCGACGCATCGATTCCCAGGCGATCGCACCCATGGCCAGTAAGATAATAATGGCATTGAGTAAAGCCGCTAAAATCGAAGACCGCCGCAAGCCGTAAGTATAGCGTTGGGTGGGGGGTTTCTGGACGAGAAAACTCGCCCCCCAAGCGAGTAATAAGCCCAAGACATCGCTGAGGTTGTGTCCTGCGTCGGCGAGTAAGGCGAGAGATTGCGTCAGCAGCCCAAAAACCGCCTCAATTGCCACGAAACCGACGTTTAAGGCTGTGCCGATAATAAAAGCTTTGTTGTAGTTTTTGGGGGCGTGGTGGTGGTCGTGATGGTGATGTGTCATAACGTTTACCTCGGTATCCCGATCTCTAGGATACCGAGGTTTGGGGATTTAATCGCGATCGCTCTAAGGACTTGTTGACAACTCCCCGTCCTTAAGGAGCGGGGATTCTCGCTTCATTGGGAGAGT
>JBKHDX010000209.1:0-8492 GCA_046541115.1 Spirulinaceae cyanobacterium
GAACCTGGCGTTAGAGTCGTCATGGTTGTTGGTTGTTGGTTATTGGTTGTTGGTTGTTGGTTGTTGGTTGTTGGTTGTTGGTTATTGGTTGTTGGTTAGCCGATTGCCCAAAACTGATTACTGATAACTGATAACTGATAAAGCTGCCCACTGCCGAAAAAACTGATGACTGATGACTGATGACTGATAACTGAAATTACCGTTCTTGCAGTTGCGAGACGCGGTTGAGAATGTTCATGACGATGGTGATCAGGATGTTGATAATCAAGTAAGTCGCCATAATTATGATCATGACTTCGACGGGACGACCGGATTGGTTGTAGGTAGTATTCGCGACGGAATAGATGTCTACATAACCAATCGCGATCGCGAGACTGGAGTTTTTGGCCAAGTTCATGTATTGGCTATTCAACGGCGGAATCATCACCCGCAAGGCTTGAGGAAAGACGACTAAGCGCATCACTAAGCCTGCTTTTAAACCGAGAGATCGCGCTGCTTCCCATTGACCCTTGGCCACGGATTGAATCCCTGCCCGGACAATTTCAGCGATATAAGCGGCAGTATAAACAACTAATCCGGTGAGTATGGCAGAATACTCAATGCTCAGGCGCAAACCACCCTGAAATACGCCAGGATTGGGTTCGGTGGGGGCTTGCCAGCCAAAAGCAAATACAACAATTAAAACCGCCGCGATCGCAATGCCGTATAAAGCGTACATTTGGGGTTGACCGGATTGGCCGCCTTCGACCATGACTTGGACTCGCCATTTCCAAATCAACAAAGCCGCGATCGCCCCAACAATAATCACCATAACCCAAGCCAACAAATTCCAAGTCATCGCGGGCCAGGGCATAAATACGCCACGATTGCTTAAGTAAATTGAGTCAAACCAAACAAAGCGACTATTGGGATTAGGAAGCTGGGTGAACACCGCCCGATACCAAAAATAAAGTTGTAATAATAAAGGAATATTGCGGATAATCTCAACATAAACTTCACTCCCTTTCCGCAGCAGCCAATTTTCTGAAAAACTGGCAACACCCACCACAATTCCCAGCACCGTGGTCAAAACAATCCCCGGAATAATAACGCGAATGGTATTGAGCAAGCCGGCCAGCAAGACTCGCGCATAATTATCTTTAGCCGGATCGTAAGGAATTAAACTTTCTTGAATGGCAAAAGAAGCTTGGGTATTGAGAAAATTAAAACCCAGTTCCGTTCCTTGACGATTCAAGTTAACCGTTAAGTTATGCCACAGCAGGGAAAGAATCGAAACAACGACCACAACGGCTAAAACTTGCAAGGTAATACGCCAGAAGCGCTCATCTCGCCAAAGAGGAATCGAATGCTCTTGGTTTGCGGTCATGGATTTAGCAAAAGTGACAACAAAGAGGTTGTGGGGATGAAGCCCAAACGGCCTCAATCCCCCATTAAAAAGCAATTAAGCTTTAGCGGAACGGCGGTGAGTAGAGTAAGCCGCCATTCGTCCACAGATCGTTTTGACCGCGATCGAGGTTAAACTCGGACTCTGCACCTAAGTTGCGGTCGTAGACTTCGCCGTAGTTACCGACGCTTTCGACCACAACGGCCATAAAGTCATTGTCTAAACCCAGACCTTCACCGAGGTTGCCTTCTTCCCCTAAAAAGCGTCGAATTGTGGGGTCTTCGCTGCCTTTTTGTTCGGCAACGTTGCTTTGGTTAATGCCGAGTTCTTCGGCTTCAATCAAGCCATAAGTCACCCACTTGACCACATCAAACCACCTGGAATCGTTATTAATGGTCACCGGGCCAAGAGGTTCTTTGGACATGGTGACATCCATCAAAATGTGATCGTCCGGGTTGGGTAGGGTACTACGACGACCGATGAGTTGAGATTTATCCGAAGTCATCCCCTCACAACGACCTTCTGAATAAGCCGCATAAGCCGGGTCAGCTTGTTGGAAGGTAACCACCTCAACTTGGTCAGCGACTCCTGCTTCGCGCAGGTTGTCAGTCAGGTTAAGTTCGGTTGTGGTTCCGGCTTCAACGCAAACGGCTTTTCCGGCGAAATCTTCTAGGGTTTCGATGTTGCTGTCGGCGCGAACCATCATGCCTTGACCGTCATAAAAGGTGGTTGGCGCAAATTCTAAACCGACCTCTGTATCGCGGTTAATCGTCCAAGTCGTGTTGCGCGACAGCATATCCACTTCACCCCCAGATAAGGCGGTAAAGCGTTCGGTCGAGTCAAGGTTGCGATATTCAACGGCTTCGGGATCGCCGAGAACTGCTGCTGCAACGGCCTGACAAATATCTACGTCAATCCCTGAATAGTCGCCGCCTTCATTCACAAAGCTAAAGCCAGGAATCCCACCATCTACGCCGCAAATCAAAGTACCGCGTTCTTTGACTTGGTCGAGGCGGCTGCTTGTGGCGACGGTTCCGGCTTCACTTCCGGTCGAACCGGAGGGTGAATCAGCACTGGCACAAGAGGTGATGGGCGCTACTAATAATGCAGTAGCTGTCAAAAGAGAACCCCATTTAAGCATGAATTTCAACACCGCAATCTATCTTCTTGTAATTATTTATTAATATTTAGCCACGATTGCGGTTATTTTGGTGCGGATTGATACAATTTTTTGAATAAAAATTTCTCCAACCCCAGAAATGTCCGGAAGTTAACAAAATTTCGCAAAGCAAGGCAAAAAATAAGGGTGATATCCCAGATTTGGCTGAATTTCGACAAGCTTCTCTGAATCTTTCCTGAAATCTTAGGTCGTTTGTCCTGGGTTATTGTTGCCTCGCCCGATTATCCCCAGACCTCCTCGTTAAATATTGCGTCACTGCTTCGACAATGCGCTCAGAGGCTTTGCCATCGCCAAATGGATTGATTGCCGTGGCCATCTGTTCGTAAGCTTTGTTATCTCTGAGCAGTTCGCTGGCTGCGGTTACGATCGCCCCGGAGGATGTGCCGATCAGTTTAGCAGTCCCGGCGGCGATCGCTTCGGGACGTTCGGTGGTTTCTCGTAAAACTAAAACCGGCTTGCCTAAACTGGGAGCTTCTTCTTGTAAACCACCCGAATCCGTTAATAACATATAACATCGTTGAATTGCGCCGACTAGCTCGCTGTAGTCTAAGGGTTCGCATAAAAATACCCGTGGATGATGAGCGAGGGCGGCTTGGATTGGCTCTCTCACTACGGGGTTGCGGTGCATGGGTAACAGCAAAGCGGTATCGGGAAATGCGGTTAGGAGTTGTTGAAAGCCTGCCAGAATATCTTGTAAGGGCTGACCCCAGTTTTCGCGACGATGGACGGTTGCGAGTAAAACGCGATACTGCTGCCAATCTAAACCGGGAATTTCGCAAGGGGGTTGACTTTGTGCAACGTGCAGCAAAGCATCAATGACGGTGTTCCCCGTGGGGTAAATCTGACCGGTCACGTTAGATTTTTTGAGGTTTTCGACGGCTAAGGTTGTGGGGGCAAAATGCAGTTGAGCCAACTGAGAAATGAGGCGACGATTGGCTTCTTCAGGATAGGGATTGAAGAGATTATTGGTACGCAATCCGGCTTCAACGTGACCGACGGGAATTTGATGATAAAAAGCGGCGAGGGCGGCGGCAAAGGCGGTGGTGGTGTCCCCTTGGACGATGGCGAAGTCGGGCTTTGCGGTTTGCAGCAGGGTTTCGAGACCTTGCAAACTGCGACAAGTAATGTCACTCAGGGTTTGTTTGGGTTGCATAATCCCTAAGTCTTGGTCGGCTTTGAGTTCAAAGAGTTGCATGACTTGATCGACCATTTCTCGATGCTGTCCGGTGAGTAAGACTTGGGTTTGAAATTGGGGGTTGGCGCGAAATTTCTGGATAACGGGGGCGAGTTTAATAGCTTCGGGACGAGTTCCCAGGGTAATACAGATGGAAAAGGGTGAAGATGTCATGCCATAGTGCGATCGCGATTAACATTCTTGATTTTAAGCAACAATCGCCCTCTTCCTACAATCTCATTTTCGGGTGGGGTTGGGCTTTTAAGTCGGACTTGATGAGGGTCAAAGGGACTTGGAGAAGTCTTGAAAACCCAAAAATAATGAATTTAAATGCTTTTTAAAAAAGCGGGGATCGCCAGAAAATAAAATCTGTATTAAGATAAAATTAATCATTACTGGTTAAGGGAAAACTATATCTCAGATTATGCTCGACTTATTAATTAATTTACATCAACAACTTGGTAATGTCTTGTTTTTGTTTATTTCCGCCGTGGTAGCCATTATTACCTGTTTTTGGTTTATTCCAGCTACTACGGATTTAATGATTAATTGTGCGGCGGGTTTAGCCGGAAAATATTGGGGACGCGATCGCCGTACTTTAGTCATTAATTCGAGTACCAATAACCCAGAGCTATTCTCGATGCTGGTAGCTTTTTCCCTGGGTCGGGTTGGGGGTTTAGCTAATCCCCTTGGCTCGAATTTTGCTAATATTTATCTTATGTTTCTTTTGGCACCACTTGTTGTTTTAGTCAAGTGGTTCTTTTCTGGAAAAAAGAAACGAATTAACCGCTTTTTGAAATTAGTGTCCCGAGAAAAAGGGTTATGCTTTTGGCATTTGGTAATGTCCTTTTTAATGTTTGGGTTTTCTTCTTTTGCTTATTGGTGTATGACGGGAGTAAATCCTTTCAGATCTACAAACGATCCGACACCATTGCAACCTAAATTATATTTATTAATGGGCGGAATTAGTTGCTTGATCGCAATTTTTATATTCTTCTTTTTTGAAAATCGTTTAAAAGCGAAACGTTTAGAATTATTTGAAGATATTAATGAAGACAATCATACGCCGAGTTGGTCGGGTTTTGCTTTGGGGACGGTTGGCTTAATTACTTGCTGTTATATTTTAAATGCGTTTTTCTTGGCGGGGTCAGCCATTTACAGCAGTACTTTAGAAGATTATTTTGGGGCGGCGATTTTTGCCGGGCTACATTATTTTGTGGGTTCGCTGATTACGTCTTTGCCCGAAATGACGGTGGCGATGGAAAATTACGAAAGATTGGGCGTAGCAGATTTGAATACGGCGATGGCTTCTGCGAGTCAATCCAATATGACGAATTTGGCGATCGCGGCTTTGGGTAGTATTTTAGTATTTCTTTTACTTTTGTTCGGCTTCAATTACCAACTCTAGGGTTACAATAGATACAAGAAAAGGCATCGTACCGAGACGATGCCGATGTGTTAACTCACTTTAAATTTAACTGATTAAACCGCAGGTCAAAGGGCAAGCTGCATAAATGGCTGCTTTGGGCTTGCGGTTTTCTCCATGTAACCAATTTAACCAACTCACTTCCTGGGGATGAATGCCTTTAGCCGTTAACATCACGGCTCCGAGTAAGATGCCTAAGAGGTTAGCCGACAAAATCGAGCCAGCGACCAACAGCACCGCGCTCACGGGTAAAACCGATTGCAAAACTATGGCGGCTAAGGCTCCAATGGTTGCCATTAAGAACACCACGGGAAAACCCACCACTAATAAGCAAACCGTTAAGGTAAAACTCCAAATTAAAAAGCTTTTGATCCAAGCGAAGGCATAAGTTTGTGTGAAACTTTGTTTTTGGCTAATCATCATAATTTTTGACTCCAATATTCAACTAAACAAAACTTAAAAAAAATCCCTTATGGATCGCAGGTTTTGCGATCGCGTTGTGATTAGCCAGTATAAGTAAACTCAGTCAGAAGATGAGCATTTTTTAATCAAAATTTACAATCAATCGGTCAAAAATCTGTTTTTTAGGGAAGTTTCAAGAGTTTCTCCAAGCGGTCGCGAAGCTAGGAAACCGAAGAATCAAGGCTTTTTCCCCAATCTGTCCCAAAAATCTCGAGAGCGATCCCCACCGACAAGTCTGAGATTCTTTATATTTCTTAATAAAAGAGCAAACTGTTCTCATAATTTTTCGCATCATACCGAAGACAGAGAACTTCCCCTACAATGGACGGTAAAGATACCAGCAAACTGCTTGTTTCGATCGCAAGATGGATCGGCAGTGGTAAATCGTTTCATCCGGGGAGCGGGTTCACTGACCTCAAAGTTAAAGTCCTGGCTGTAATGGCGACAGCTTAATGTCGCCCAACCGGAAAAAAGGGTTAACCCTCACCCCTGGATCGGAAAACTTCCCTCGCATCTAGTCAAGCTTGGTAATTATTAAAGATGACAGAACAGCAACGTCAGCGCCCAGTTGCCCCTCCTCCTCCCGGTCGTCGTCCGCCTGCGCCCCCCCCGCCTGGTCGAGTGCGTGCTGCTGCGACTGATGCCACGCAACAAATGCCCGCCAGTGCGAAGACTCGCCCCACTATGCCACCGCGGCCCGGTGCGACGGTGATGAATGCGGCTCCGGCTATAGCCAAAGCCCAAGTTAGTAACAAGCCGCAGCGATCGCCCGGACAACCCAGCTTAGACGAAATCATCCGCCAAGCCAACGAAGACGGCTATTCGGATATTCACTTGGGAGTTGGGGAAGTCCCGCGTATGCGCGATCGCGGTGACATTGTACCAACCGAATATCCCCTCACCGACGAACCCACCTTCTGGAGTTGGCTGCACGAAGTCCTCACCGACCAAGAAATTCAAAAATTCAAAGACACCAAAGAATTTGACGGCGCGACTCAGTACGACTTTGCGCGGGTGCGGATCAACGTATTTGACACGCTCAATGGCCCGGCTATTGTCATGCGTTTGATTCCTCTCAAAATCTTGACCATGGAGCAGTTGCGGCTTCCCCCGGTCTTTAAGGACATTAGCGATGCTCACAAGGGTTTAATTTTGGTCACCGGGCCGACGGGGTCGGGTAAATCCACCACTATGGCGGCGATGATCGACTACATCAACAAAGAACACGCCAAACACATCATCACCATTGAAGACCCCATTGAATTTGTCCACAAAAGCCGTAAATCTTTGATTAAGCAACGGGAAGTGGGTCAGCATACTTTGTTGTTTGACAATGCCCTTAAAGCGGCTTTGCGGGAAGACCCGGATTTGATTCTGGTCGGGGAAATGCGCGATCGCGGTACGGTTAACACTGCCCTCAAAGCCGCCCAAACCGGTCACTTGGTCATGGGAACTCTGCACACCAACAGCGCCATCAAAACCATTGAACGGATTTTGAACCTGTACAACGCCGACGAACAACATTCGATGCGGGTGGCTTTAGCTGAATCGGTCGTGTCTATTATTGCTCAAGGTTTGTGTCGTACTACTGACGGCAAACGAGCGGCTTATCACGACATCCTCATCAACACGGAAACGATGAAAGAATATATCGCCAAAGGTCAATATGAGGAAATGAATGAATTAATGATGACCAGTGAGTTTGACGGTATGCTCACTATGAATATGGCCTTATTCAACTTGTATCAAGAAGGCCGGATTACTGAAGAAACTGCTTTAGAAAAATCACCGACCCCCAACGAAATGGCTCAAATGTTGCGCGGTCGCATTTAAGCAAAGCCCGTTGTTTTTGCGAAAACTCAATCCAAAATGCCAAGATGGGGAGAACACCAACCAGTCGGGACTTCCTATCTTCTTTTGTTTATGGTGTTATTGTTAACCGCGATCGGTAACCGCGTGTTTTTTGAGGTTAAATGCGATCTGCCCCCAACCCAGTGTCAACAATTATGCCAGATTCTGCTTCCGAACTTAACTTGTTTAAAGGAATCGCTTTGTTTACCCCCGCAGGCGACCTCATTTACTGCATTGACCCCCACAAGCAAAAACGTTGGCATTTGAACTTGTGTACGGCTCTACAAGAAGCCTTGAACTTATCCGAACCGCCTCATTTTCTCATTCCGGGTTATACTGCAACTATCGATCGTTGGCTAGACCCTAAAACCCAAAAAGTAGAAGTTATAGCAGAAGTTTATCCCCCCGTACAGCGCTACCAAGCTTTATTAAATGCAATTTTTGGCACTGAAGATTTAATTTGGCAACTGGCTCCTTGGACAGAGGAAACCTGCAATCCTTTGATTTTTGATACTTATCGTTCGCGCTTTCAAGCGTTGTGGGAGGAACAAGACTTGATTTTGCGCTACACCCAGGACGAAGAAGATTATAATCCAGAAATCTACTTAGAAGAACCACTTTCGGCAAATTATGTGTTGCGCTTGTTTGTTTCCGGGGATAATGCCACCGTTGAACAGACGCTACAGCGCGTTTATCGTATTTTAGAACAAGGGTTGCGATCGCCCTATACTCTGAAAATTATTGATATTTTTAAGCATCCCGAACAAGCAGAACTGAATCAAGTTTCCGCTACCCCAACCTTAATGAGGGTTTTGCCGAATCCTGTACGTCGTATTGTCGGGGATTTTGACGACACCGAACGGGTTTTACAAATTATCACCATGAGTTAACGTCACGGACAATACCGTTCTAGAACCCCGGTTTCTTATCTGCCTAACCGATTGATTAGGTTTTGATCCTAGAAACCGGGGTTCTGACTCCTCACAATTTAAGATAGACATCGTGTAGGGTGGGC
>JBKHDX010000210.1:0-8456 GCA_046541115.1 Spirulinaceae cyanobacterium
CGGTTCGACCACGGGTTCGGGTTCCGGTTCGACCACGGGTTCGGGTTCTGTTTCCGTTACAGGTTCGGGCTGCGGTTCAGCTTCCGCTATGGGTTCGGGTGCTGGTTCCGGTTCAGCTTCAGAAACAGGTTCTGTTTCCGTTACAGGTTCGGGTGCTGGTTCCGGTTCAGCTTCAGAAACAGGTTCGGGTTCCGTTACAGGTTCGGGTGCTGTTTCCGGTTCCGGCGCTGTCGTCTGACGCTGTTGTATGTTTTGATAAGCCGCTTTTGCCCATTTCAGATAATCTTCTTGTTGGGCCGAAGTCGCTGGTATTTCTGCGGTTTCGGGTTCATCGGTCGTTTCCTCCTGGGGTGCAGGAGTTTGTTCTTGTTGTTCGTCTTTATTTTCTTTATCGCGATCGCCAAACTTCCGACGAAACCAATCAAACACAGCGTTTCTCTCCGACGGCCATAACACTACAAGATTATTTTTTCACTATACCGAAAAATGGTGTAGCTATAACGAAGGCTTACAAGGGGGCTTGAGCTTCGATTTTGAGTTTTTCACTAACACGCCGCAAAACGCCGTTAATCAAACGATAACCCTCCGATTCGGAGTAGCGTTTTGCTAACTCGACGGCTTCGTTAATGGCAAATTTGACATTAACATTAAATTTGCTATCGAGGCCGAGCAACCACATTTCTGCCACCGCAATGCGTAAGATGTCTTGGTCAATTTTAGGTAAGCGACTCAATTGCCAATTAACAATCGCCCCATTAATCATGTCATCAATTTCGGTTTGACGGCGACTCACAGTACTAATTAATTCGACCGCATATTCGCGGACTTCGTATTGATTTGCCAGTTGTACAAATTCCGGTAATTCAACGGCATCTCCTAAACGATTAATTGCCGTTTGAGCTAGGTCTAAGGCTTCTTGTACCATGGCTTTGGCGCTGTTAACATCCGTAGCTCTGGTTTCGCTGGTCAGGAGGCGATCGCTTCCCCGACGCACTTCAGCCGAAGCCGCTTCTAAAACGTCCTGTAGCTCGGTGGTCAGGGTGCGAATGGCGGCCAAGACCAAATCATTTAATTTTTGCTGAGACAAGCTTTCTGAGTCGTCTCTATTGATTTGACTTAGGCTCAACAAAGCCAATTCACGGGCAATCCGACGGGGTTGTTTACGGGCAGGCATGACAGTTATCAGTTTCTTGGGCAGTAGGTAGTAGGCAGTAGGAAGAGTCTTCAGTCATTAGTTTTTTTAGCAGTTGCTTTTCGGCAATCGGTGTGTAGGGGTACTCTTTTCCCCATCCTTTGAGGGGAGTAGGGGAGGAGGGGGTAGAAATGACCAATTACCAATTTTGGGAAGCACAACCAATAACCAACAACAAACAACTAAATAACCAACAACAAAATTAACTATCTTCTTCAATGGGAACGACTTGATTATTGTCTTCGGGGATTTCGAGGGGTTTTTCGAGAGTCAGGGCTTGTTGATTCTTTTTCTTGTAGGTTTTAGGAAGGGTTATGGGTTGGGCGGTTTCTGGGCTGACAATCCCACCGGAAATCAAGACTTTAAAGGCATCTTCGATGGACATGGAAATATTAAGTACATCTTCTTCGGGAACCATCGCATACCAGCCTGATGTGGGGTTGGGAGTGGTGGGAATGAAAACACTCAGCATTCGACGGGGAACTCGCGACTGAAACTCGCCGTTTGCCGCCCCAGTGACAAAGCCAATTGTCCAAACCCCCCGTCTGGGATATTCCACCATTACCACTCGTCTAAACTTACTGCTGGAATCTTTGAGTAGGGTTTCAAGAATTTGTTTGAGGGTTTTGTACACCGAGCCAGCTAGGGGAATAGCTTGCAAGATACGTTCGCCAACTTCGAGTAACCACCGTCCGGCAATATTACGAGCCATTAAACCAATTAGCAAGATCAATCCCAACGGGGCAGCAAACCCCACTGTTAAATTGAGGCAATAGGTCAGGATGGGGTCTAATCCTTGGAAAGGATTAAGTTGTTTGGGGATTTCTGTCAAGAAGTTAATCGCCCAGCGAGCAATGGTGTAACTCAGCCAAATGGTGGTTGCTAAGGGTATAACAACCAATAATCCGGCAATGAGATCGTTTTTGAGGTCTTGCTTCAAGCGTTGCAGCACAGATCGCTGACTCTCCTTGGTAAATCGATAAATGTTAAATTACGATGGCGGGTTGAGAATCGCGATCGCTCAGGCGCGATCTGATTCTTTCTTCTTCCCATTATTAAGGCTTGTAAAGAATTGTTGCAACTTTTCTAGATCGTATCGCTAAAACCGAGAGAACAGGCAAGGCTAAATGCTCATTCTCTCGCAACGATCGATGACAACCAAGGTAATGTAACTTGCTTGACATTTTAGCACTGACGCTGCTGCTATTCTCGTTACTGGCTTCCCAAAACAGGTTAGCTTGACTTAATTTTGGGCAGTGTGGCGAGGGATTCAGGAGAATGTTTCAACTCCCAAACTTTGAGGACGATCATATATTCATAAAAGGCTTGCAGGGTACACCAAGTAAAGCCAGGGCCTCCATCTAGCCAACCGCCGAGCAGAAAGTACATATAGAAAAAACGCACCAAAGGACGAAAGGGAAGACGGAGAGATAAATCTTTAAGGGCCCGTCGGCGTTCAACTTCGGTTTGACCGGCAACAATTTGCGACCAACGCACCTGGCCTTTTTCTAGTTGATGGATTGTTTCTTGGGCTTCGTCGGTGGAGTAGCGATTGTGTTTATCAAACCAGCGAGCAAAACCCTTACCAGAGGTATAGTGAGGGTAGGTTTCTTTGAGGAAGCCTGTGGGGCCATCACACACTTCTCTTTCGGTGTGGCCGTAGTCATCAAACCACACCTTACCTTTGCGAAAAAGGCGCATTTGGTAGCGGGGATACTGGGTGCAGTGGCGAATCCAGTGGTTCATAAACAAAACGCGCTCGGCGACATAATAGCCGATGTATTCCCCGGATTGGGTGGCTTGGACGCATTCAGCAAAAAGTTCTGGGGTCATGCGTTCGTCAGCTTCGAGGATGTACACCCAGTCGTGTTTTGTGGGGACTTCGTTGAGCATCCAAGTACGCTGACGACCGTGACTTTCAAAGGCGTGTTGGACGACGCGCACGTTGTATTGTTGGGCAATTTCGACGGTGCGATCGCGACTGTTGGAATCAACGACAACAATATCATCACAGAGATCGCGGGCTGATTCAATGCAGGCCGCGATCTCGACTTCTTCGTTGTAGGTCAGGATGTAAATAGAGAACATCAAAGAATGCAGGTTTTGAGAGTGAGGAGGAATAATCAGCAATAAACCAACTTTATTTCGCAGAAGCACGACGACGGCTACCGCTACCGGTGCCTAAACTCTTAAAGCCCGTCCAACCGATAGCAATGTAGCCAATGGCCAGCAAGAAGCTACTAATACCAATACGAATACCGTTTTTAAAGGCTTCTGTTTTAGCTTGGTTTTCGAGTTCGGTGCGTTGGGTTGCGAGTTCCGTTTTGCGTTGGTCGATTTCTTGTTGCACCATGTCGGGATTTTCCCGCACGGCGATGATTTGAGAACGCAATTGTTCGGCTTGAGCGAGTTGTTCGGGGGGAACTTCTTGCCCTTGGAATGTTCCAGATTCAATCACTTCATCGAGTTGAGCTAATTGTTGATCCAGTTGAGCTTGGTCGCCGAGTAAAACAGTAAGGCGTTCTTCTTGCTGGATAATTTGATCTTCAAGGGTACTGGCTTGTTGGTCAATTTCAACGAGTCTATCGGCACTAAGGTTGCTGAGATTACTAATATGCAGGGGAACGAGGAGCAAGAACAGCAAGCCCAGAACACTAGCGAGGGAAAACGCCCAAAACCGCAAATCCGCGAACATTGAGCCGCCTCTGGCAGGTTCGACAGTATTGCCAATCCAGTAGCCGATGAGTAGAAAAACAATCCCCACCATTGGGATAATACCGCGATCGACAATGGCGTTAGTGAAGCCCACTTGCCACTGAGGAACGGTGGGGTCAAAGGGGATTAAAAGGGTCGCATAATCGACCAAAGATGACAAAATCAGAATAACGGCAACGACTTTGAGGGCGATCGCCGTAAAGGAAGCGAAAGCGGGATTACTATTCATGATTTCCGGTGTTGATAGTGGGTTTTCGATTGAAAAAGTTGTATGAGTGGACAAGTATAAGAGTTCGCGCGATCGCGCACTTGATTTTAGAAACACCTCTGCCCTAAAACTTGTGTCGATCTTAGCGTACACCCCATTCTGACTACTCCGGGTCAATCTTAGCCTAGCCCATGGCGAGTTGTGGGCTTCTCTATAAACCTTCATAAAAAGGCCCTCGATTTTATGCAAAATTTATATTTTCAGTAAGCTCATCCCCACTAAGGACTAAGGACGATCGCGACGGAAACCCACCCCCCCTCGTACAGGAAACCGAACCCCTTTTTGGTGAATTTAACTATAATATTTATGGTGAATCTAACTATAATTGAAATTCCGCTAACCATTAACCATTACCAACACCCCTAAACTGTGTTTACAACCCTACTTGACAAACCCAACGCTAATTCCATTCCCAACGACCTTTTTGCCGCCATTGAAGACTTAAAAAAAGAACTCAATGCAGTTATTCTCGCCCACTACTACCAAGACGCTGATATTCAAGACATTGCTGATTATCTTGGCGATTCTCTAGGATTATCTCAACAAGCCGCGAGTACCAATGCCGATGTGATTGTGTTCGCGGGGGTTCACTTTATGGCGGAAACCGCGAAGATTCTCAACCCGGATAAATTGGTACTGCTGCCGGATTTAGAAGCGGGATGTTCCCTGGCTGATAGCTGTCCTCCGTCGGAGTTTGCGCGGTTCAAAGCACAGCATCCCGACCATATCGTGATTTCTTATATTAACTGTACCGCCGAAATCAAGGCGATGAGCGACATTATCTGCACCAGTTCTAATGCGGTGAAAATTGTCAATCAAATCCCTAAAGATCGACCGATTATTTTCGCACCGGATCGCAACCTTGGGCGCTATGTGATGGAAGAAACCGGACGAGATATGGTGTTGTGGCAAGGCAGTTGTATTGTTCACGAAACCTTTTCTGAGAAGAAGATGGTGCAACTCAAAATTGAGCATCCCGACGCTGAAATTATTGCCCACCCGGAATGTGAAGAAGTGGTGCTGCGTCATGGGAATTATATTGGCTCGACAACGGCTTTATTAAAGTATTGCCAGCAAAGTGATTCTGATACATTTATCGTGGCGACAGAGCCAGGAATCATCCACCAAATGCGAAAAGTGGCTCCCCACAAAACTTTTATTCCGGCTCCAGCAATGAGTAATTGTGCTTGTAATGAATGCCCTCACATGCGTTTAAATACTCTCGAAAAGTTGTATTTGGCTATGAAGAATCGTCAACCGGAAATTACCATGCCAGAAGCGACTCGCATTGCGGCATTACGTCCCATTCAACGAATGCTGGAAATGAGTTAGGCGGGCAATTTCAATCTAAATTAAATGAAGTCGTGTTTTATTTCTTACAAAAGGGAAAAACACGGCTTTTTTGTCTATCTATCAAGCTCAATCGGGGATTATCAAAATAGTTCTAGAGCGATCGCGTTAATGTCAATCACCGCGATCGCCCTGAATTTTTAGAAAAAATCATGGATTTTACAGTTCCTAAAAGCGTAAAATACAGTTATCCTATACAAAAAGAAAATAAAAAATCAGTAATACTACTGGTTTCGGTTATTTTCAACTAAATTTTTATCGATAAATGCTAGGAGATGGTTATGAAACATTGGAGTCAATCTTGGGGTTGGGTCATCGGCGCGATCGCGACTCAACTGTTGTGCCAGACTTTACCCAGTCACGCCGCTACCCTGTCTGGGTCTTTTTCGCAAGAATTAGAGGGTAAAGTTTTGTCCGGTTATTTTACCGGGACAGATCGAGATAATAATGGGCAGTTAAATCGGTGGGATTTGTCCTCATTTAATGCCACTTGGGGGGATTTCAGTTGGGATTTAACCGGTTTGGGGGGTTTTCGTCAGTATGAAGATACAGGCTTAATTGACTGGATTTATGCCCAACAGTATCAAAGCAGTTCTCAACAAGTCCAAACTTTGAGTTATACGCCGTTGCAAGTGGGGGTTTTTGAATTTTCGGTGACGGATATTACAGGGATCGATC
The DNA here is from genome assembly GCA_046541115.1 of Spirulinaceae cyanobacterium. Lineage (GTDB taxonomy): Bacteria > Cyanobacteriota > Cyanobacteriia > Cyanobacteriales > Spirulinaceae > Jaaginema. The sequence goes on from JBKHDX010000210.1 coordinate 6,204, forward strand.
GCGTCGCCTATAATTGGCGTTGGGAAAATGGCATTGCCTCATCAGTGAGTACTGTTCCCAAAGATTTAGACCCGGTAGCCTCAGTTCCCGAACCAACAGTATTATTAGGTTTGGGGGCGATCGCGGCTTGGGCAATGACGAGACGCGATCGCCGTTAGCCAGTCTGAGCGTTTAATCGCCCTTATGGACAAAACCTCTTTTCCCCTCACCCTATTGTTTTTACTGGGTTTTGCAGTTCCCATTGAGGCTAATTTACAGTCTACTTCTCCCACCGAAGAAAAACGCGGCGTACAACGAATCATCGGAAAAGCCTACTGGACAAATTTCGAGATTCCGTTTCAATACACCGATCCAGTTGTGGTATTAATCGATCGCGGCAGTTTGTGGGCCAAGCGGCAAAATAACCACTCTGCTGCTCCCAATGGGCAAATTTTCGGGGAAATTAACTCAGATATTAATAATTCGCCCTTTGATTTTAGCTTAGACTTGCCTGCTATCCCCCAGGGAGAATTTCACGATGTTGATAATAACGGGAAAGCCGATCCAGGGGTGCAAATTTGGGGATTATTTTTAGCGAATAATGTGGTAATTACGGCCAACGAACCGAATTTAACGCCCATCGAACAACTAACTCAACTTTCCGTCGCGATCGCGTCAGTAATTACCCAACCCCCCACAACCTTAACCGGAATTGCCGAACCCCGCAGTGGGGCTTTAATTGTGTACAGCGAAGCAGCAAATCAAGGGTTTCCGGCAGGATTTGGCCCGGATGGGTTATTATTCACCGCAGACGACCCGATCGCGACCCTAGACCCCGGTTATACCGTCGTGCGGTTAAACCCTGAAGGCTTTGTCTTTGAGCGATCGCCCCTGGTGGAAATCGACCTACAAGAGCGTCCAGAAGACGCAGAAATCGATTTATCTCATCTGAGCTATACTGAAGCGTTTAACCGCCTGATTGACCTCCTCAAGGGCCGCTATGGGTACACCGAGTTACGGGGGATTGATTGGGAAATGTGGCGACAACAATATCTTCCTCAAGTCGAAGCCGCGCAACAAACGAGCAATCCTGACGCATATTTTACCGTTCTTGCCACCTTGGGGCGGAGAATGCAGGATGCTCACGTTCAAGTTTACTCTAGCCAAGACCTCAACGATCGCGCCTTCGACACCGCGATCGCGTCTGTGGGAATCGATCCCGTTGAACTCAGCGACAATCGCATTATCGCCCGACAAGTCCTTCCGAACAGTCCCGCAGCCAACGCAGAGATTGTTCCCTTTGCTGAAATCCTCGCGGTGAATGATATCCCGATTCGCGATCGCATTACTCAAATCGCGACTCAATCGTCCCAAGCCACCCCCGTTACCCGTCGTTTAGAAGCCGTGTCGCGATCGCTCTCTTTTCCTGCCAACACTTCTGTCACTTTACGCTATCGCAACCCCAACCAACCCCCCCAAACCGCAACCCTCACTACAGACACTTTTACCTACCCTTCTCCTTATCATTTTTTAGGCTTACCCTATCAAACCCTGACTGCTTCTAACAATCAAACCTACGGTTATGGGAAGTGGACGAATTTCATGGGCGATCGCAATACTTTTACCGAATTAACTGCATTTATTCAAACCCTAAATCAACGCCGCATTCGGGGGTTAATCCTCGATTTACGTCATAACAGTGGCGGTAGTGTCGCCACATTAGCGCAACTCATTTCTTATTTTTGGAGTGCTGACAACCCTTTATATCTCAATGAAACTTTAAGCCAACGCCGGGATTTCCAAACTCAAGAAAAATTGACTTTTTCGACCTTTGAAATACCCCCAAATCTTCCCATTCACGCCCCCGAACCCAATGCCTATTATGATGGCGAAATTGTCATTTTAGTCGGCCCGGAATGCGCCAGTGCTTGTGAGTTTTTTAGCGATTGGATGCAACGGTACAAAAGAGCTACAGTCATTGGTACTTCTTCAACCCAAGGGGCAGGAGGAGCAGTTACTATTGTGCCTTTACCGGAAGATATTACCTTCACCTACACCTATACCCAAGAACTCGATTTAAACCAACAACCCTACATCGAAGCAAAGGGGATTCAACCGGATATTTTGGTTCCCATGACTGAAGATTTTATTCGGACTCAATTGGCACAACAAGACCCTGTTTTAGAACGGGCTTTGGAGTATTTGGCTTCAATTTCTCCTGGAGATTAAGCCTCATTGTTTCAATCCCTCATAGGGATTATAGTCGATTGCGAC
>JBKHDX010000211.1:0-8353 GCA_046541115.1 Spirulinaceae cyanobacterium
GTTATTGGTTGTTGGGTTTCACTTCGTTCTACCCAACCTACTACTGCCCACTGCCAAGCTGCCTATTGCCCCTTAATTGCTGACAACTCTCTTTGAAACCTTAAATTCACTTTTTGAGGCTGAAATCTATACATACTATAGCTTTGGGCTTTTTCGAGAATCTGCTGTGAGTCCAAAGTTTCTGACCCCTTTTTGGGGCAAAATCCCCACTCCCCCCCCACTGCCTACTGCCCACTGCCAAGCTGCCTCTTAGAAGCTGAAAACTGTTGCCGATGTAATAACTCTAATTCGCCGCCAAATTCTTGAATAAAAGCCAGTTGACGACGATAAAAACCGCGAAATAAATTGGCAAAAACTAACGTAAAAATTGCCACCACTAACCCCAAAACTGTCGAAACCAACGCTTCACTAATTCCGGCAGTGACCTGTAGGGTTTCGCTGTTGGCAATATCTCCCAGTTTGAGGGCTGAAAACGCCGAGATTAAGCCTAAAATTGTCCCCAGAAGCCCCAGTAACGGAGCCGTGGTAATGATTGTCTCAAATACTGTATTAAAGCGGCGTAACAGGGGAATTTCGGCTTGGGCAGCACTTTCGAGGGCGAGGCGAAACTCATCAGGAGAAAGGCGATCGCGCGTCAATGCTTTTAAAGAAATTCGAGCAATGGGTAAATCGGTATTTTGACGCAACTTCTGAAGGATAAATTGCGTCCGATCGGGATAAGACAGCAACACCGCCCGCGCGAGGCGACGTTGGCGACGGTGCAGCTTTATCCAAAACCACAAACGCTCTCCAATCAGGGTAAAAGCAAGTAAAGAACTTGCCAAAATCGGTAGAGTAACAACACCGCCGGACAATGCAACCATAATATCCTTTCAAAAAAGCATACAAAGGTTTTTCGCGATCGCCCCCGCTCAATCAGGAGAGTTTTGCGAAAACCATCCCGATGGTAATGACAACAAATTGATAAACTAAGCCAAGAGGCTAAAATCGTGATGAAATCTTTTAAACAGCAATTTCGAGTGGCTATGAAAATGCCTTTATCGTCCAAAATAATCAAAAAGGGATTAGTCATTCCCGTCGCGATCGCGTCGGCGTTGTTACTCTCCTCCCAACTCACTGCCCCTAATGCTCGCGCTCAAAGTGCCGGGGGCGCAAGACCTATTACCATTACCTCCGATGTCCAAGAAGCCAATCGCTTAACCGGAGTCGTCACCGCCATTGGTAACGTCGTCATTAACTATCCTGCCCGGCAAATGACCGCGACATCGGCCCAAGCGCAATATTTCCAAAACGAAAATAAAATCATACTGACAGGCAACGTCTACGTCCAACAACAAGGGGGAAACAGCATTCGCGCCGAAACCGTAACTTACCTCGTAGACGAGCAACGCTTTGTCGCAGTGCCGCAAGGCAATCGTCAAGTCGAATCTACCTATATGCTCTCCGATCCTGACGCGCCCACCACTCCCGCCGTTGCGCCAGCGACATCGCCATTTAACCCCAAACCCGCCTTTAAAACGCCCGTTAGCGAATAAACCTTAAATTATTGCCAAGGGAGTGTCAAGTTTTGACGATTACGCTCAAAAATATTCATAAATCCTACGGCAAACGCGCCGTTGTCAACCGGGTTAACCTCAGTGTCGCGCAAGGGGAAATTGTCGGTTTACTCGGGCCCAATGGAGCAGGCAAAACCACCACCTTTTATATTGCCACGGGCTTAATTAAACCCGATCGCGGCACAGTCTGGCTCAACGATCGCGATGTAACCAAACTGCCCATTAACCACCGCGCTCATCTCGGCATTGGCTATCTGCCCCAACAAGCCAGCATTTTCCGCAATTTGAGCGTCAAAGACAATCTGCTTTTGGTATTAGAGCAAAGCGGCATTCCGCGATCGCAATACGCCGTCCGCTTGCACGAATTAATCGACGAATTTCGCCTGCATCAAGTGGTCAACACCAAAGGCGGCCAAGTGTCTGGGGGAGAGCGCCGCCGCACCGAAATTGCCCGCGCTTTAGCTGTAGGACACGACGGGCCGGATTTTTTGTTACTTGATGAACCCTTTGCGGGGGTCGATCCCATTGCCGTGTCGGAGATTCAGAAGCTAGTGGCCCAACTGCGCGATCGCGAAATGGGCATTCTCATCACCGATCACAACGTCCGGGAAACCCTCGCCATCGTCGATCGCGCCTACATCATGCGCGACGGTCAAATTCTCGCCGCAGGAAGCACCTCAGAACTTTACAACGACCCCCTCGTAAGACAGTATTACTTGGGAGAAGACTTCCAAATGTAGTTTGTTCTTCCTCCCTTTATTTTCATCCCAACCGCTATGGCCTCAAACAAACCCAAACTCTCAACCCAAGGTCTTTGGGGCTTTTCTCTGCTCGATCGTTACATCGCCACAGAGATTATTTTGCCCTTTTTATTCATTGTCGGCTTGGTGTCTTCCCTGGGATTGGCCGCCGGAACGATTTTTGATATCGTGCGCCAAATCACCGAATACGGCCTTATGCTCACGGTGGCGTTACAATACATTTTTCTCAAACTGCCCCAATTCGTCGCCTATGCCTTCCCGGTTTCGATGCTGTTAGCCACATTAATGGCGTACAGTCGCTTATCCACCCAAAGCGAATTAATCGCCCTACGCAGCGTTGGAGTTAGCGTTTATCGCTTGGTGATTCCCGCCCTGATTTTTAGTTTATTCGTATCGGGGCTGACTTTTGCCTTTAACGAATATATTGTGCAGTCAGCCAATTATCAAGCCGCCGTTATTCTCGAAAAAGCCCTCGGTCAAGACCGACCCACTTTCAAAGAAGAAAATATTTTTTATCCCGAATATACCGAAGTACAGGACGAAGATGGCGATCGGCGTAAAGTTCTCAGTCGTTTATTTTATGCCGAACAATTTGACGGCCGCGAAATGTATGGGGTAACCATTTTCGATCGGTCTCAAGACGGCGTAAATCAGATTATTTCGGCGCAATCCGCTTCTTGGAATTTGCAGGAAAACAAATGGGATTTTAACAACGGTACGATTTATCTGGTTGCTCCCGATGGCTCTTATCGTAATATTTTGCGCTTCGATCGCCAACTGCTGCAACTACCGCGATCGGCCTTGGATTTTGCCCAACGGGATATCGATCCTAGCGAAATGAATATCAGCCAAGCCGTTGAATATATGGAGGTGCTGCGGGTATCCAACGATGAAAAAGGCTTGCGACAACTCGAAGCTCGCATTCACCGCGCGATCGCATTTCCTTTTGTCTGCGTTGTCTTTTGTCTCCTCGGTGCAGCCATCGGGACGCAACCCCAACAAGGGGGACGGGCCGCGAGTTTTAGTGTTGCTGTAGCGGTGGTGTTTATTTACTACGTCCTGAACTTCGTGATGACGGCAATGGGGTCTGTGGGAGTCCTACCGCCGTTGTTGGCCGCTTGGGTTGCTAATATCTTTGGTTTCGCGATCGGTGCGGGTTTACTGGTTAAATCGGCGCAGTAGTTATTGGTAATTGGTAATTGGTAATTGGTAATTGCTTCAATCAACTACAATAGAAACATCAAACGGCGCGTTGGGAGTTTTTATACAATGTCTGCACCGACTCCATCCTCTCCACTACTCGAAGAAATTAAAGGTTTATGGCAATTTGCCAAAAAGCCTTCGGTGTGGATTCCCTCTGTGACAATTCCCCTATTCGCGATCGCGCTGTGGGCTTACAGCAGCAATCCTCAATGGTTAGAAGCCACTTACGAACGCTCGGCCCGTACTGGGAAAACCCTAGCCACAGACCCCGACAGCCCCGTGACTAGCGCCGACCTCGACCTCGACTCAGAAACGGCGAATAACAATACCAGCGACTTGGCAGCGTTGCTCGAACAAGCCGCCCAAGCCTCTCAAACCAGCGATTCCGGTGAAGAAGAAGGCTCAACCCCCAACTTAGTTAATCAACTCTTACAACCCCCTTCTGAGACCAAGAACCCTGAAGCGAATAATCCCGTTGCCAGCGCCATTCAAGACTTACTCGATCGCAATATGAGCAGTAGTGTCAGCGTTCCTGGTAATAATCCTACCCAGTTTTCCCCAATTTCAGGCTCGACTGCTGCCAATCCTCAAAACAACAACGATCCACTCCAACAAGCCCTGACCAATCTCCAAGCAGGCAACACTGACGGGAACACCAACGAAAATCCCAATCAATCACTAAATCCCAATCAAGTCAACCCCAACCCCTCTTTACCCCTTTCCCAAAGCCCAACAGGGGTAAATCTGCTTACCCCCACCCTCACCGGAACTTATGCTTATCCCGACCAAGCGGGAGTCACGGGCTCTAATACGCCTACCCCTGGGATGTCCGCTAACGTCGGGCCGCGCGGGGGAGGCGGTTATGTGGTCACACCTCAAGGTACGTATACACCGCTACACGAACGGGGAGCAACAGGCTACACAGTAACACCTCAAGGCAGTTATATCCCCTTACCCCAACGGGGCGGAACCAGTACCACAGTAACACCCCAAGGGACTTATTCTTATCCTCGCGATCGCGGCACAACTGGATACACCCCCCCCCAACAAACCGCTCCCAATACTAATCCTAATAACTTAAACGATACGCCTACTAATCAGCCCGTTACACCGAATAATCCCTTCAACAATTCGTTTAATTCCAATCCAAATACCACCAATTCTCAACAATAATTGTCAAGTTTCCTGTTTTGCGTTGAATGTTCTAGAACCCCGGTTTCTTATCGGCCTAATCGATAGATTTAGGATTTTACCCCAGAAACCGGGGTTCTGAAGTCCTACTGTTTAAGCGAAGTCAATCTAACCATCAAATTGTTGTAGACCAGCTATCTTTGAAACTCGCGATAGGCTTGATTAATAATCTGCATTCTGGTTTTCGCTTGGGGCGTTGAATTAACATCAGGATGATATTGTTTCACCAGACAACGATAAGCCGCCTTCACTTCCTCAAAAGCCGCATCAGGATCAACATTTAAAACCTCCCACCATTGCTGAAACTGTAAAATATCTTCGGTGTTGGTGAGATGGGTTTGTTGCCAAATTTTGAGAATATTTCCTTTTCCCGCAGTGATTAAAAATTGCCCATCGGGGCTAAAAGAAAGGGGTGGTAATCCTTCGAGGGTTTGTAATAATTTCCCATCCGGTAAGCGCCAAATTTTAACGGTATTATCTAAACTCGCACTGGCAAAAAATAACCCACTCGGATGAATAGAAATTGACCAAATTAGTGCGGTATGGTGAGTTAAAGTTTGCTGCAATTCTCCTGTGGAGAAATGCCAAAGTTTTATTGTACAATCGCTGCTGCAACTAATCAGAATTTCCTGGTCGGGAGTGAGGGCAATTCCCGTTATCCAGTTGTTATGATTTCCCAATTGACGTAATAATTGACCTTGGTTTAAATCCCAGATTTTGATAACGCGATCGCTCCCCCCAGTAATCCCTGTGTTACCATCAGGATGCAGCGTCACGGCACAAACGACCCCTTCATGCGCCGGAATTGTTTTGATAAGTTTTCCAGTCCCAGGATGCCACAACCGCAGGGTTTTATCTGCACTCCCACTGACAAGGTAATTTGGGTTACAAGCAACGGCATAAATTAAGCCCTCGTGACTGGTGCGACGATGACTTTCAAAGTTTTGGTAAAAGCGGGTTTTGAGATTCCAGCTTGTGATTTGATTGTTAAAGTCTCCAGCAATGAGAGTATTGCCTGAAGGATGAAAAGCGAGAGCATGAACGGGTTGAGTATGCCCGAAGAAGCTATAAATTAATTGATTCGCGTTTAAATCCCAGAGATTAATTGTTTTATCGTCTCCAGCACTGGCCAAAATAGACTGGTTGGGATGAAAAGCCAGGGATTGAATCGGTGAAAAATGCTGTTTGAGGACGCGATCGCACTGCCAAATTTGTAATTCTCGCACTTCTACAAATTCGATATCTGTGGCTGAATTGGTCGGATTTTCAGGGATAGATGCCGATTGAGCAGAAATTTGTTGCTTCAACCTTTGTAATTCTTCTTCTGTCTCATACTCAATCATTTTAGACTGCCACCAAACATCAGCTAACGCTTCATTTTCAAGAGATAGCATAGCCACTTCTAAAAGCGCTTCTGTGTAAGCTTCTTCATCTAAAATCTTATCTGCCATGCGTTCAAAAACTTGACCGGGAGACTCTTTTATCACCGCTTTGTCGAGGGTTCGAGCTATTCCGTACAATCCCAAGCCCACAACACCCCCCATCATTGCCATTGACCCCATCCCCAATCCGATCGCGGTTCCCCCAAAACCCAGACCAACACCGCCGATACTCGCAGATAAACCCGCCCCACTCATCGCCCCCAAACCCATGGCCGCGATCGCCGTTTTATCCCCCGACGCGATCGCCTCTACCGCCCCGTAAGCCGCCATTCCCGCGATCGCACCCACTCCCGACAAAGCCCCCAAACCCAAGCTCGCACCCCCGAAACTGCCCACAATGCCCACACTTCCCACTGTAGCAGCAACACTGACCCCAAATCCGGCTCCCCCAGCTACAAAAATGACGCTTTCGTATTGATATTTCGCCATCATTCAGTTTTTGGATAAATATGATGTAACCCTAACTTAATGGCCGAATCTTAGACAAGATGAGATTTACAAGCCCTTACTTTCGTTCGTTATGTTGACTAAATATTCAATAAAGTGCTAAACTCAAGAAAACTCATTTCCACAAGGCCATGAAACTCAACAAAATCAACTTGGGTTCTTTGATTGCTGTCGGTCATGAAGACAACCGTTTGGGGTTGCTGTGCGATCGCGAAGAAGGCTTGGAATACATCGAAGTTCGAGCGCCCCAAGCCGCTTATGAAGGCTTGCAACAGGTGGCCGCCATTGCCAACGAGACAATCCCCGCGATTCCCATGCAAGCTCTAGAATCGTCTTGTGTGGCGGCGGTAGGATACGATCGCGATCGCGCCCAACTTCATGTGGAGTTCGTCAACGGAGCGCATTATCAATACGAAGCAGTTGAACCCGAAACCTGGCAAAACTTTTGTAATGCTGCCTCTCCGGGCCAGTTCTACAACACAAACATTAAAGGACAATTAAAATCTCAACGCCGAGATTGAGCCATTGACCCACAGGCGCGATCGCAAGGCACAATAGAAAGAGCAAGGCTCTAGTTTCATCGAGTCAACGCAGAACGCAATCTTGGAGAGAGAGACTTGAAAAGTCCACAATCACAAAATTTACAACCTCTGATCGGTGGTATTATCGTTGCTTTATTGGTACTGGTTGCCTTTAATTCTTTTATCATCATCAATCCCGGACAGGCCGGTGTACTAAGCATTTTAGGTAAGGCCCGTGACGGCGCATTATTAGAGGGACTACACTTTAAACCCCCCCTCGTCTCGGCGGTAAATGTTTATGATGTTACCGTCCAAAAATTTGAAGTTCCGGCTCAAAGTTCCACCAAAGACTTACAAGACTTAACCGCCAGCTTTGCGATTAACTTCCGTCTCGATCCGGTACAAGTGGTCAAAATTCGTCGAGAACAAGGCACATTACAAAACGTGGTATCGAGAGTAATTGCCCCGCAAACCCAAGAATCCTTTAAAGTTGCGGCAGCCCGGCGCACCGTAGAAGAAGCCATTACCAAGCGCACCCAACTCAAAGAAGATTTTGACAATGCCCTCAATGCCCGTTTGGAAAAATACGGCATTATTGTCCTCGATACCAGCGTCGTTGATTTGACCTTCTCCCCGGAATTTGCCCGTGCAGTAGAAGAAAAACAAATTGCCGAACAACGAGCGCAACGAGCGGTTTACATTGCTCGCGAAGCCGAACAACAAGCCCAAGCGGATATCAACCGCGCCGGAGGGAAAGCCGAAGCCCAACGCTTGCTGGCAGAAACCCTCAAAGCCCAAGGGGGTCAGTTGGTACTGCAAAAAGAAGCCATCGAAGCTTGGCGACAAGGGGGCGCACAAATGCCTAATGTCCTAGTTTTAGGTAGCGATTCGGCTGCCGTGCCCTTCTTATTCGACCTCGGCGATTATCAAGAAGAACAAAGAGCGCCCGAAATCGTAGCTCAATAATTTTTATTGAGTCAAACCCAAAAGCGATCGCACCGTCAAAACAGGCGATCGCTTTTTAATGTTGCGACAACTCATCGCTGATTCACCAAAAGCTTCTATCCCTCCTTGCCCTTTGAGGGCGAGGAGGGATAGAAGTTAAAAGCAAAGGGTTCGATGCCCTTTGTGCGCGAAAAATACGCTATACTATCATAATAGTGAAATTTAAGGTGCGATGGAGCAAGTATTAACCTTAGTTGTAAAGCTACAAGCCAACGAGGAACAACAGC
>JBKHDX010000212.1:0-8215 GCA_046541115.1 Spirulinaceae cyanobacterium
GGTAAGGTTTCCCACGAGCAATCTTAACCCCTAGAAATTGCAATTTGATGTCGTTATCACACACAAAATCGATAAGATATTAACGTGAAATTGGGCAGGGAAACCCAGCCCCTACAGATGATTTGAGAAAAATATTAACTTGTCACTCATAACAAATGACAAAGGACAAATGACTAATGACCCATTACAACGAAGACGGGCTATCCGGTCCAATCTCAACACTGCGAATTTCCTTTTCAATTTGTTGGTCTGTTATCAAATCTTCTAAACCTTGAATGCTAATACCCATTTCATTGCAAGCTGTCTTTAAATGACTTTGGAAACCTTTAATATCTTCCCCATAGCCGCAATTTTTCGCTGCCGTTTCGACTCCTTGCTTGGCGCTGGCCTTTGCACAGTCTACTAAATCTGTGCCATGTAAAGGTTGAGCAGCACTCATAAGTAATATCTCCTAATTAATGAATAACTTGTAAATACTGCCAAATTAACGCTAAAACAACTCAAAATCATCTACCCAACGATGGGGATATCGCCAAACGCCTCAAATGACCCCAAACCGAAAATATCTCTCCTGAGAGAGGGATAAAACCACTAATTTTTTTATATTGCAAGAAACCTCGATCTAAACCCGTAAAAACCGAGCAAAATGCCGACTCACGCAGAATACATGAAAGCAGCCCTCGAAGCTGCTACACAAGGAGACCTTCCCTATGGTGCAGTCTTAGTCAAAGATGGCGAAATTCAAGCCACTGCTTATAATACGGCCCAACGGGATAGCGACCCCACCGCCCATGCCGAAATTAATTTATTGCGCCAACAAACAAAAGCCTTGGGTGAATACAATCCCGAAATTTTAAAAGGCTACAGCCTCTATACCACTTGCGAACCTTGTCCGATGTGCGCCGCCGCTTGTGCTTGGACAGGCGTTTCCGAGATTATTTTTGGGGCTTCCATTGCAGATTTGATTGGTGTGGGTCAGTCTCAAATTTCTGTTCCGTGTGAAACCATTACCAACCAGGGATTTCAAGATATAAAAATTACTTCTAGCGTTCTCGCCCAGGAATGCTTGGCCTTATTTCAACCCAATAACAAATAACCCATAACCTATAACCAACAACTATAAATGTTTTCTCTGACGCAAAACACGGGGCGACAGAAAGAAATTCTCGAAGTTGTATTTCGCAACGGTTGGGATTATATGCGGGGTTTGCTATCTGGCGACAAAGCCGATGAACCTCGCTTGCCTTCTCCTGAAGTCCTCCGCAATATTTTGATCGAACTGGGGCCGGTTTACGTTAAACTCGGTCAGCTACTTTCGACACGACCGGATTTATTACCCCCTCGTTACGTCGAAACCCTCACGGACTTACAAGGCCGCGTGCCTCCGGTTCCTTGGTCGCAAGTAGAAACCCAAATCCAAAAACAACTCAAACGCCCAATTTCCGAAGTTTTTAGCCGTATCGATACCGAAGCGGTCGCTGCGGCTTCTATCGCCCAAATCCATAAAGCCGCGCTGCACAACGGTCAAGAAGTGGCCCTCAAAGTCCAGCGACCGGGAATTGAGGTTGTTGTCGAACAAGATATTGCTTTGATTAAAAGCCTCGCGGAGTTAGTCGAAGTGACGGAGGTGGGCAAAGATTACGATATGGTCGCCTTAGCCGAAGAATTTAGTACGGCGTTGCGAGCAGAGTTGGATTTTACCCAAGAAGCGCAATATACTGACAAATTACGGCGAAATCTGTCTCGCAGTCGTTGGTTTAACCCCGAACAGTTGGTGATTCCCAAGGTGTATTGGGAGATGACCACGCCGAATTTATTGGTTTTAGAGTGGTTGGACGGCGTACCGATTTTGGATTCCCAGTTGTCTCACAGTCAGTCGGGAGAAGACGGGAATCCTCAACGTCGAGAAGTGACGCGGTTGCTGTTTCGGGCATTTTTCCAGCAAATTTATTTAGATGGTTTTTTCCACGCTGACCCCCATCCGGGGAATATGTTTTACCTGAATGATAATCGGGTGGCGTTGCTGGATTGTGGGATGGTGGGGCGTTTAGACCCCCGGACGCAAGAGATTTTAACGGAAATGTTGCTGGCGATTGTGGATATTGATGCACAACGCTGTAGCGAGTTGACGTTGGAGTTGTCGGAGTCGGGTCAGCCTAAGAGTTTAAACCGCTTGCAGAATGATTATGACCAAATGCTGCGGAAGTATTACAATCTCAGCTTGGCCCAGATTAATTTCAGCGAAGTGTTTTATGAGGTGTTGCAGGTATCGAGAAATAATGGGGTGAAGCTGCCGAGTAATATGGGCTTGTATGCGAAGACGATGGCGAATTTGGAGGGGACGGCGAAAACTTTTGACCCCGGCGTGAATTTACTCGATGAGATTAAGCCGTTGATGACGGATTTATTTCGCCGTCAGTTGTTGGGGGATAATCCTATCGAGACGTTTTTACGCACAGCTTTAGATGTTAAAAGTTTATCGTTGCGATCGCCCCGGCAGGTAGAGTTATTTCTCGACCGCCTGACCTCGGAAACTTTAAAGTGGAATATCACCATTCGCAATCTCGATTCCTTACGTCGCAGTTTAGCCGAATCAGCCAATCGTTTGACTTTTGGCATGATTGTCGGGTCATTGATTATTGGGGCGGCGATTGTGTCTGCAAGTGCCGCTACGCCGCAGTTATCGATTATTAGTAATGTTTTATTTGCAACGGCGAGTTTACTGGGTTTAGGACTGGCTATTAGTATTCTGCGCCAAGAGTAATTTGTTCAGTTACGTTTTTGTATTAATGCAACTCAATTCTTCTCAACCGAATACCTGGGTCAAAGTCTGGCTGAAGTTTGTCGCGATTGTCGGAGTTTTTAATTTACTCCTGGTCTTTTTTAACCTGAGTTATATTCCGTTACGGGATATTTATGTGCGCGAAATGCCAAAGTTGGTAACGCTTTATGACCCGATAAAAAATATCGAACCCCACCCGGAAACCGAACGCTATTTACAAACAGTGGATTTGCTTTCGGCGCAAATTACGCGGTTTGGGCTGGATAATAAGGCTGTTATTAAGTCTTTTGGAGATTTGCGCCGTCAAAGCGTTGATTTACTCGCGGAGAATCCCTTTAGTGCGGCGAATAAGTTTGGGACGTTTGCGAAACTCAAACGCCGCATGGAATATCACCTGGAAACTTTATCCGCACAGCAAGCCTTTGAAACTTTCTGGAATCCGGCGTATTTTGCCCAGGAAGGCACTGCAAAAGCGTTTTCTTTCTTTGATAGTCAAATTCGCCCTTTGTTGGCGGTGAACTATTTTCGGGCGGTTGACGATAACGGTCAGTATCTCGATCGCTTTTGGCGAATTGACGTTGTTTTTATTGTCTTTTTCCTAGTAGAATTTTTGGGACGGACGCTGATTTTGTCGCGACGACAATCGGGTTTGAGTTGGGGAGATGCCATTTTGCGCCGTTGGTATGATGGCTTTTTGTTTCTCCCGGTGTGGCGTTGGTTACGGCTTGTCCCGGTGGGGGTAAGATTGCATAAGTCCCGTTTGGTGAATATGGAACGGGTTTTAGCCCAAATGACCCACGAACCGGCGGCATATTTAGCCGATCGCGTGTCGGTCTTTTTGATGGTACGGTTGATTAATCAAACCCAGGATTCGATTGAGTCGGGGGCTGTGACGCGATCGCTCCTCGAACCCGGTGATTATATACAACTGGGGGATATTAACAAAGTTGATGCTATTCTCGATCGCATTCTGGAGTTGTCGATTTATCAAGTCCTCCCGGAAGTACAACCCGATCTCGAAGTCTTTTTACATCATAGTTTGCGCGGGGCGTTAAAAGATTCGGAGTTTTATCGCGGTTTACGGCGTATTCCGGGGTTAGAGTCTTTTCCGCAAGGTGCAGTCGAACAGTTGGCGGATTATTTGTCTAAGGCACTCATTGAAATGCTTACTACGTCTTACGGTGATGCAGAAGGACGGGTTTTATTTGACCAATTGAGCGATCGCTTTAAACAAGTGTTTCGTCGCGAATTACAAGACCAAGCTACTCAAACGGAGTTACAGCGATTATTAGGGGAGTTTTTAGAAGAAGTCAAGATCAATTATGTGCAGCGATCGCAAGATAACGATCCCGAAGCTACTCTCACTGAAGCCGAACAAATCCGCGATTTAACTTAATTGGTTATTGGTTATTGGTTGTTGGTTATTGGTTATTGGTTATTTGTTATTGGTCACTGAAAATCCCACTCCCCCCCACTGCCTACTGCCTACTGCCTACTGCCCAAAAAACTGTTGACTGATTACTGATTACTGATTACTGAAAAAGCCCACTGCCCAAAAAACTGATGACTGATAACTGATGACTGATAACTGAAAAAATGACCGGGACAACCCTTAAAATACTCGCTTTCGGTTTCATGTTAGTCGATCATATCGGCTACTTTCTTTTTCCCGATTTAATGATTCTACGCATTATTGGGCGGTTGTCTTTTCCGCTTTTTGCTTGGTTATTGGTTGAGGGTTTTGAGCATACTCGCGATTGGCGTTTGTATGGTTTACGCTTATTTCTTTTAGCCTTAGTTAGCCAACCGATTTATTACTTAGCTTCTGGACTGATAAACCTGAATATCTTATTCAGTTTAACCCTAGGTTTATTACTTTTGCGTCTTGCCCAAATTAATGCCAATTGGCAGATTATCATTTATAGTATCGTTGCTTTATTATTACCATTTTCCGATCGTTTCCCGTTTGAATATGGTGCTTATGGCTTGATGCTGATTTTATTAATGGCATTAAAAGCACCATTTTGGCTCAATGTCTTAGCCTGGTTAGTCTTACACCTTATCATTACTCAAATTGTTTGGGATATACAGTTTTTCGCGTTTTTCGCTTTATTTTTGTTATGGTTTTATAATGGCGATCGCGGCCGCAAATTCCCCAAATATTTATTTTATAGTTTCTATCCTATCCATTTACTCGTTTTCTATTTTATTAAAACAGTTTAGGATGAGCCAACAGCCCATCCTAAACTCAAATCAGGTATTTTTATTTGTTGATAGATGCCCTAAATTTTAGGCATGAACTTGGAAGACAACGGGAGAAATATAACCAAAGGCCAAAGGTTCGCCACAGCAATTTTGAGGACATTTCACCGTGACTAAAGCCGCGACTTTATAGAAGCCCGTGGTTAAGCCCGCCGTTGCCGGTGTGCCAGAATAAGAAATGGTGTATTTAGACTGGCCTTTTTGAGTTTTAATCGGCATCGCTTGCAGATTCACTTCTGACGCAGGGCCAAAACCTTCGATGGCATAAGTTACTTCGATATCTAAGCCGACACAAAGCAGTAAATTGGCTAAACTACCTCCAGTAATTTCGAGATCGAGGGAAAGCTCAAAGGCTTCATGTTCAGCAATAATGAATTGAGATTGATCGAGAGTTTTACCAGCAACCGCCAAGTTAGAAATCGCCATATTGACGGGAGGTAAAGGCAAACTTTGAACTTGATTGTCGGCGATTAGATTAGGTTGAGTAGGCAACATAAGTGTGTTTGGTATTGAATAAAGTAAACTCAATCGAGGTTGCAAACTGAAGTCATTTGTTGATTGGGTTTGCTGTTTTTCCTGCGATTAACCTTATCTTCGCCAATCTTATAATCAATGCCAGTACCCAATCGGGGTAATATCTCAGTGGGGCAGTTCAGGATAAAAAAAGAAGCCTGCATAATGCAGGCTCAAAACTCAGGGGATTATTTAGAAATGAGGCGTATTAAAAATCGTCATCTTCAAGGGAATCAACTGAGTTAGAAGTTACATCAGCGAATTGCTGTTCAAAGTTCATGCGTTGTTCGGCACTGTGTAAGAAGTAGCCACTCATCATCGCAGACGCAAGTAAACGTCCCAAACTTTCGCGATTGGTGGTGATTTTTACACCGAAGTTTTCACTCGGCAAGCCCCCTAATAAACCTATGATGTTGCGTTCCATGACTTGTAAAGATTCGGGGGAAGGGTGGGAAAGACGAGCGGCCATTTCGGGGTCGAGGGATTGAACATAATCCCATAACAAATTCTTTTCGGTGTTAGTGTTATTGGAAAATTCTGAGTTTTGAGGGGATAAGTTATTCATAGTTAAGTTGTTGGTTGTTGCTTCCGTTGGGGTTAAGCTGCTTACTTATTACTGTACTAAATTAAGAGGTTCTGTCTAATACGTTAAACCGAACCTCAAAAGCAGGGATTTTGCGAATCGGGATGTTGATAGGGTTGTCCATAAGTTTCAGTGTCGCGCCATAACCGTTATCTTCAAAGTCGTGTCACTGGTTTGCGAGAGATTGTTTCCTGTTCCTTGCATTCAGTGCGACAATACAATCAAGAAAGAGTTGCCCTATTGTCCAATGTCCTGTAGTTCTGACGCTCCCTATAAAAGCCGTTTGTTTAATTTTCTCAATCGCCAATCGCAGCAATGGCGCGATCGCGGGGGGAAAGCGGCTCGTTATGTCCAGTTAGGAGTCGTTTGGGGGTTGCAGATTTTGGCGTATCCAGCTTACCTATTCGTACAGGGGAGTCGTTGGACGGGTCGCCAATTACAGCAAAAATCACGGCAAGTTTTACAGCAATTGCCCGCGAATGGGACAGAAAATGAAGTCGAACCGGAAGAATTGACCGTAGACCGTCCGATTCAGCGCATTTTGACGGCAGTTGAGCCGTTATTGTTACAAGCGGCCGAACCCCCCGAAGCTGCTTTGGTGGCGGTTGTGGGGCAGGTTAGTGGGGTTGAAACTGCGTCTGAGACGGGGGTGCAGGTATCGAGGAAGTTACAGGGAATTGCTTGCTGTGTGGCCACGCGATCGCTGGTTTTGGTGACGGTGGATAATGTCATTTTGGATGTGCTGTCTCCAGAACAACAAGAACAACTCCAGCAACGTTTGATTTTGGAGTTGGCCGATTTTCGTTACTCTCAGCAGCAGCAAATCGCCGCTACTGAGCCGTTACGCTTTGATGCACCCCCCGGAAACGATTCCCCGGTATTGAAGCCCGTACAGTGGTTTTGGGGTGTGATGCGTTGGGTGCAACAAAGTCCGGTGGCGATCGCGATTAACCTTTTTCAAGAAGCGTCTTTGGTTCCTGTTCCCTCTCCTGTTCCCCCTCCCCCGACGCTTCCCCCAGGGCTATCGGGCTACTCTCTGAATTTGGAACGCTTGGCCCAACTCGACGATCGCTTGGCTCAAATTGAAGCCCAAGCCGAATCAATCACCATGAGTTTTGCGGTGGGGAAACTGCGTCAGCAAGTGGCAAGTTTAGCCACACGACTCCAAGATAAGCTGCATACTGCTGATGATGCGGCGGCGGCTAATTCCATGCAGGCGTTAATTTATGGAGCGATTGATTACTTTTTTGGCGATCGCAACCATCACATCAAAGTAGAAGGGCAAGAAGAAGGAAACAGCGCGATCGCGTCTCTACCAGCAGGCGGCTTAAAACGGCTCAAGCTCCCCAGTCTCGCCGGATTGCTGCCGAATGCACAACCCGACCTTCCATATCCCCTCGAAAACAGCGAAGACCCCTGGCTCACCTGGACGGATTTATATGGGGAAGAAACCGTAACTTCTCAATCTGCTGTTGCGGCTCAACCTCAACTGAATCCTGGTTTGGCCACTCCGACGATGGGTGTCGCGGCGCGGCTCACTCCAGAAGAACCTGGTTCCCTCGCTCCTGTGCCACCGCAGCCATCTGCCCCCCAGTCCTCTCCAACCCCTCGTAAATTAAAATTTTGGCAAAAGTTAAGAAAGCCTCCCTCTGTTCCTAATCCTGGGGCTTTAGCGGCAACTCAAGCCACGCCAGAACCGGATACCCCCCAACCTCCCAGCGCGATCGTAACCCCTAAATCGCAATCCGACGCGATCGATCCGGCGTTTGATTGGGTGGAAACCGAGGCAACTTCTGTGGGTTATGTCAAACATCCCCTAGAGCAAATTCTCGAATGGCTCGATGATATTATGCTGTGGCTAGAAAACCTGGTTGTTGCCATTTGGCAGTGGTTTTATCGCCGTATTCCTTAAAGTGCATTAATCAATTTTCAATCTCGTTCCTGGGTAAAACCTAGGAATATAAACATGAGGCTCTGCCTTAATTTTATTACATCTTACACGCCGACTTATTTAGCTAAAAAACGGACTATTACGAAGGGACAATTTCGAGAAATGGACTTTCTTAAAGATAATA
>JBKHDX010000213.1:0-8118 GCA_046541115.1 Spirulinaceae cyanobacterium
CTACGCCCCCAACTGCCAGCTTTTGCGACAAGCCCAAAATCGCCACCGCCCCCACTTCGACCGCCTTTTCGCCATCCAAAACCCCACCCAAGACCTCGCTTTCACCGATATCGAAGTGGAAGCCCTGCAACCCTACTTCAACCCCCACCACATCCTCAAACACGCAGAAGCCCAAAAAGCCGCCCTCAACCTCGACAACGCCCACTGCGCTCATTTTTCCTGTCACGGCTACTTCAACTTTGACAACCCTCTCCTGTCTGCCCTCATCCTCGCCAACAGCGAGTTACCGCCACCCCCACCCCAAGACAACCCCAACCGCTACCTTGAGCAAACTAACGGCAACTACCTGGATTTGGGTCAATGCCTCACCCTCACCGATATCCTGCAACTCAACCTCCAGCAATGTCGCCTTGTCACCCTCTCCGCTTGCGAAACCGGACAAGTGCAGCTTGACACCACCGACGAATATATCAGCCTTGCCAGTGGCTTTATTCTCGCGGGTGCGTCTGCTGTGGTAAGTTCCCTCTGGGCGGTGGATGACATCTCTACCGCCCTGCTGATGATTCGTTTCTACCAAAACCTCAAACAGGGCGAAACCGTCCCCCTCGCCCTCCAACACGCCCAAACCTGGCTACGAGAAGCGACCAAAGCCGATTTAACGACTTGGGCAAGTTCCTGTTTGCGCCCTGCGGTAAAATCGGCGCTCAGAAGGCAACTTCAAGACGCTGAAGAAGTGCCGTTTCAGTCTCCCTATTATTGGGCGGCGTTTTATGCAGTTGGTGGGTAGGTATTAGAACCCCGGTTTAGCTCAGAACCCCGGATTCTTAAAGAATCCGGGGTTCTAAACTGCACTTTTGAAAAATCGCTAGAAGTTGAGATCGAAACCCGTGCTATAATTTGTGTACACAACGATACACAAACAGAAATTAAAAATCCAATGGTAGAGCGAATTGGTATTCGGGAGTTTAGACAGAACTTAGCCAAGTATATTGATGCTGCTTCTCCGATTGCTGTGATGCGTCACGGACAAACCGTGGGGTATTTTGTTCCTGCTCATCAAGAGCCAGTCAAAGCTGAACTAGAAGCCCTCAAACAAGCAGCAGCTAAACTCGATGCTTTACTAGCCGAACAAGAAATTAGTGAGGAAGAACTAATTCAAGAATTTCGCCAACTCCGCGAAAATCAAGCCTAAATCGTTTTCATGTCAACGAAGAAACAAATTGTTCTAGACGCAAATATTTTAGTTCGCGCTGTTTTAGGGAAAAAGGTTCGAGGGCTGCTACAAGATTATGTAACAACTACCCAATTTTTTACCCCAGATACATGCTATGTAGATGCCAAGAAATACTTACCACCGTTGTTTGAAAAACGCAATTTACCCGCCCAAGAAGCTCTCAATGTCTTAGAGCAGTTAACCTATTTTATTGAAGTTGTTGATTATGATTTCTACAGCTTCTATGAAGAACAAGCCAAAGAACGAATCGCCATGAGAGATGTTAACGATTGGTCGATTGTTGCCCTTGCTTTGACCCTGGATTGTCCTATTTGGACAGAAGATACAGACTTTTTTGATGCAGGGGTTGCCACTTGGACGAGCGATCGCGTTCATTTATACTTTTCATCGTAAACTAGCCATCAAACCTAACCCTCTACCCAAATGTCGCTATCAAGAATGATAAAATTCTGCCTCGGCTACAACATTCAATTATAGGATTTAATCTGAAGTTTGGCTTTTCTATCAAAATACTCAATTTGAACCGTGTTGTCAGCATTCAAATTTAATAATTGCTTAGAAAGGTTAGTTAATCGTAAAGTTGATTTTATCGAAAAATCAGCAATTGAAAATAGCCATAACTGGATTCGTCGTCAAGAGATTTTGAACACGTCTCAAGTGTATTATTCTAGACTATGAAATCTCGCGATCGCGCCTTGCTTATAAATCACCTATTCCACCTCATTCAATGCTTCATGGATGACTTCTTCGCTTACCCCCCGACGCTTTAACCCTTCAATAAAACTTGAAATCGGTTGATGACGGCTTTCGATATGATAAAGAATCGCCTCATGAGATAATGGCAGATCGATCGGATAATGCTTTTCTTCGTAAGCCTCAATCAACGTTACCAGAATCTCTAACTTATTTCCTTCTGGTGTATTAAGTCCGGCATCAAAAAGCCTTTCTACTTCTGCCAACGCTTGACGATAATCTGCTTCTGTTTTGATAGGTTTCAAATCCATTTCTACTACCCTCCCTAAATCGTTATTGCGTCAACTTTGTCATACTCTTGATGAGTTCTAATCTTCCCAGCGATCCAAGCCCTCCCACATATTTTATAATGTTTGATGAGAGATTCTCGGTTGCGTGGCATAAATAATTTGGGCAGATTCTAAAATATTTTGTCGTCTGAGCCAATTTTGACTGCGTTCGAGGGCAGATTTTACAATAAGATCGACATTGGGATCAAAAATAGTTTCCAGTTCATCGCGCATTTGTAGAGTTTCTGTTAAGCCTCGTTTCGCAGTAGGAGAAAAGGTGAGTAACACATCAATGTCGCTATCGGGACGGAAATCTTCTCGGAGAACAGAACCAAATAAAGCAAATTCGATGACTTGCCATTTGTGACAAAACTTTTGTATTTTTTCAAGGGGTAAATTAATATTGGTAATCATTACTTTCTTAATTTGTCCTGAAGAAGATTTAGTTCCTAAGTACATTATCTATAAATATCCCTAAGTTGGTAAATTTTATGTCGTTAGATGCACAAATACTCAATGCTTTTCTGGAAATTTGGGAAACTCAAGCCGAGCTTTTCTCCGAACGCGATCGCGCCGAACTCGCACAAATTATTAACAATACAGAAGACGATCCTCAAAAGTTGGCAGACGCGATCGCGGATTGGTATATGAAACCAGAACATCAAGAAATCGCGAATCAAATAGAATCTCTCGCTTTTGATCCTCAAACTTCATCAAGCGAAATATCGCCAACTTCTTCTTTATCGAATAGAGGCGGTTTTGGGAGTAAAAAAACCATAAAATCAAGCGATACTTGGAAAAAACTTCTCGAACAAGCGATTAAGAAAAATACCCCCGATCCCAATCGTCAAAATCCGCCATCCGATGACCAACGCAACTAATTTTCACCTCAGTTTATATGCTTTTCATTCACGGAATACATTAGAGGATAGTCCTGACACTGTAAACTCGTCAGCAGACCGCATTTGGGAAAGTTTAATTGAGTTTGGTCAACAAACAAGATTTAAAGAGTTAATTAACCTTAAGTCTCACTTAAATTGTTACACTCCTAATTCTGAAAACAATGAATATAAATTTCAAGATAACTCAATAACAGAATGGCTAACCGACAACCAAAAACCTATCGATTTATCTCCGATTGTAGTTGCGAATAATTTAGCGATCGCGGGGAATTTACAACCCTTTCGTCTCCACGATACTTACTGTATTGATTTGACTCTTTCTCCAATAACGCCTGATTCTCAATTTTCAATTCAAGAAATTGATGCGTTGTATCCTGCCAAACTCATCGAAGAAATTAAAGCAGACTTGGGCAAAGTATTCTGGCTTACTGGCGAAAAAAGGTATTTTCTGAACCCCAAAAAAGATGCTGAGGATTGGGTTGAAGCTTTTTGTAAAAAAACTGGATTACAATTTACTTTAATAGAATCAGGAAAATTTTTAAATAGTCCTTTATTTATTTATCAAGCCGAAAATATTATACTGCTTCTGTCTATCGCTAAACCGCAACAAGCCGATCTTGAAAGAGCAGAGCGAGATTATGCTTGGTTTAGAGACTTATGGTGGAGTTACCAAAAAGTTATTTTTGCTTACCAAGAAGCTTTAGCTTGTTATCAAAAAGCTCGAAATAACTATAGTAATTTAGAGCAAAAATCACAAATATTTTCTAAAATCTTACTAGACAATGACAAAGAACGTTTAAATAAAATCAATTTACTGTTACAAACAATTCCTCAGAATTTATTAGAGTATAGCTGCGCTTTACGGGATTTAAAAGCTCATTATACCACCATAGAAACTAATAGTAGAAATTTCAAAATATGCTTAGACCGGGTTTTAACTCCTAATGATAATGTCAAAACTTGGTCGGACTTTGCTCTAAACCGTTGTCCTCATTACCTCAGCCAAATTCAAATCTATCTTAATTATCTCGAACCAGGAAAAGACTTGTTTACTGACTTTATTAATACTATTCAAACTACCGCAGCCATCGACCAAGCCCAAAGCGATCGCGCTCGTTTAAAAGCAGAAGAAAATCTACAAGACAGCCTACAAGCCGTTGGAGTTGGGATTGCAGCCGGGGCAATTGTCGCGTCCACTTCCGGCTTAATAACACAACCCTGGAAGTCTCCTAATCGCGATCTCCCACCGCACCCATTTCTCATTGCTCTTTTTGGCAGTGTATTATGTTCTGTTGGGGCTTGGTGGATTGCGACAAGAATTATTGAAAAAAAGCGATCGCATCTACAAGCACAACAAAATCAAGCTCAACTTCCTAATACTTCTGCTGTTCCACAACAATTTGAACACACGGCACGAGAATCTCAAATTCAATCAGAAGCAGAGGATATAAATAACAGTTAACGATGATGACGTTTTGCTAAATAATATTCATCTTCTTCAATAGGAATATTGCTCATAAGTTTAACAATTATAACCTCAAACTTGAGAACCCCGGATTCTTTAAGAATCCGGGG
This sequence comes from Spirulinaceae cyanobacterium, assembly GCA_046541115.1. Lineage (GTDB taxonomy): Bacteria > Cyanobacteriota > Cyanobacteriia > Cyanobacteriales > Spirulinaceae > Jaaginema. Next base: position 4,734 of record JBKHDX010000213.1, read on the forward strand.
TTCTAGAACGTTCTAGAACTTAGTCTATCGCAACCGTAATGAGGGGTTTGGTAGCGATGTCGGGGAGTTCGACGCTTTCGAGTAAATCTTGCCAATCTTGGCGAATTGCGGCGTTTTCTGGGTCTTGGCGGTAGCGATCGCCCATGAGCGCGATCGCATCATACCATAAGCCGTTTTGGGCATAAAGAGAAACCAACTCGCGATCGCCCTCCACTGCATCCATTTGGGCTTGTAAGGCTGCGTTGGGAAGGATGCGGGTAACAGTCCCCCCGACAAAAAAGGTAATAGGGACATTGCTGCTGGCTTCGGGGTTTTGACAATAGAGGAAGAAGCCCCAACGATAGGTTTTATCGGGGGTTAAAGCGGGTTCATTTTCGGGTAAAGTAACCTTGATGACTCCCGGTTGGGGACTGGTGGGGGTGAGGGTGACTTGATAGCCGTCTTCGGTTTGCAAGCGGAATTTCATCGAGTGAAACTCATCGGCTGCAAAGGGGACATAAAACCAAAATGTAGGGCGATCGCTAATAGTTAGGGCTTCTTGGGCTTGTTTGGGGACTAAAGCGGTGAGAAACTCCCGGTTGCTACCGTTAGCAATCTCGCAGGAACTACTACTCCCTGCATCTCGCCGTTTAATCGGTCTTCCGGTGGTTCCCGATGGCAGAGAGGGGGGTGTAAATTGCAAGCGTCCGTCGCTTCTTCCCCAGCTTTCTAGGGCGTTTTGCGCGAATAAGGCAGAGGGGGAGAGGGTGAGTAATCCGGTGATGGTTGCGATCGCGATCGCCTTTCGAGATAAGTTAAACATAGCTTTATCGGGGGTAGTAATTTAAAGTGAATTAGATTTATTTTGTGTAAAATCGCGCATGGCAGTTTGAATCGTCGAACGTTGCACGATAATGCCGAAAATTACGGCAATCGATAACGCTAAAATTGGCGGGATTAAGGGAATCCAAAGCCCTTGAAGTAAGAAAAGATAAACGCAACGATGAATAATCCAAGCCAGAGGTAAGATGAGAACAAGGGCGATCGCCCGACGAAAAGCCCAAGCCAGCAAACCGCCGATAATTGCCCAAATTAGAATCCAGAAATCTTCGTAATAATTTGGCCAACTGCGTAACAACGGACGGGGATTTTCCGCGTCCACCGCACTTAAAATCTGACTAATAGCATTGGCTTGAATCATCACCCCAGACATTTCCCCAAAGGGAGTGCGGTGAATGTCTTTAAACTCCTCATCACTCGTCCCAATCAACACGATTTTATCTTTGACCCAATCGGGATTAACAGGTTCCGTTAAAAACTCGGTTAGGGACAGACGACGGGCTACATCTCGCCCCTGACTGCGATAATTGAGTAATAACTGCCCTCCCGCCGCATCTACATCCGAATAACTCCCGGTATTTGGCGCAATCGGCTTTAGAATGACATCTTTAAGTTGAAAATGCGATCGCTCATCTTCGGTTTTTGTAACCTGAATCCCCTCTTGGTCGAGATATCGCAACGCCAACAAAAAACTAAACGCCAACTGACTTTGACAAGGAGAAATCTCCGCGCTGGGGGGCTGCATCGCGAACAAATGACGGCGAATTACCTCATCGCCCCTATCGTAAACCACATCGCTGAAACCAATGCGGGCTGCGGCGTTGGGGTCTTGCAGCACATCGGGAGAAGGCGCACGTCCTGAAGCTTGCGATCGCTCTCCGACTTGACAAATCGTGACTAAATTATCCTGATTCTGCAATTTTTGAGCAACATTGGCATATTCTGGCGGAACTTGGTAGTCGCGGTAAATATCCAAGCCAATCAGCCGGGGTTGTAAATCCTCTAACTTGGTTAAAAGTTCCCCCAAAGTGCGATCGCTCAAAGACTTACTTTTCCCTTCATAAGCCGATCGCTCTTGCCAGTCTACATCCTCGGCGGTCACTTCGATAATCAGCAAGCGCTCGTCGGGGGGTTCAGTTGGGCGCATAAGCAGCATATAATCATAAGCCTGCAACTCTGCCGCTTCTAACACTCCCCAATTCCGCAGAGACACAATCCCAAACGCCGCAATTAACGCCACTCCTAGCGCCGCAAGTAACGCCATTTTACTTTTTCGCCCCGGATTCAGCCAACCCCGCCGCCGGGGGCGAGAAACGGCTTGTGGGGCGTGTAATTGCGTCCAGGTCGGAGGCGTATAAACTAAGTTTTGAAATAACTTCGGCAGCCAAGTCGCCCCCGGTAAATTTTGGAAGTCTTCTAAACGCCGTTGGGCTTTCCCTACTGCCACATCCAGGGGTTGACCCGCCGCATATTCAAGCAATAATTCCTTTAAAAACGCCTGGGCCACTTCATCCGGGACATCTTCTTGCATGACAATCGCTGCCGGTAAATTCAGCCCCACCAACTCCCGTGCTAAATTTAAACCGTCACAAGAATTAAAAATTGCTAACTGTAGCCCTTGCGCGATCGCTTCTGTGAGGGCATTCTGAAACTCATCGAGGCGCAAACTCTCCGTTGGGCTGAGGTGAATCCGTCCGGTGTCGCTTTCGCTGTGACTGTGACCCGCAAAACAGAAAATCTCCCAATTCTGTTGTCGCAGGGTGCGAAGAAAATCTTTCGAGTTGGGTTGATGGAGAAAGTGAGGCGCAGCATTTTGTAGAGACCGAATCGCCTCCCGGTCTGGCTCCAGATTCAGGTGTTTTTCGTCCCCAAATACCGCTAAAATCCGAACTTGGGGGTTGATGGCATTTTGCCGATCTTGAGGCTGTGCGGCGGCAAATTCCGGCAAGGCGTAACTAATGCCCACATCACCCCCCGTCAGTAAATCCCAAACGTGCCAGGGTAGTTTCCACAATAACGACTGTTTGGCTTGGATAATCAAATGTAGGCTACTGCGAGCAATTTCAGCATTAATCGCCTCGCGAATCCGTTGCCAATTGCGGTCTGAAGACGGCTCTAACCATTGCCGCATCTGGGTTTCTAGGTTACGCGCCAAACGACGACAATCGGCGGTTAAATTTTCTGTAGTGTTGTAGGTGTCGCTGCTGTCGTCAATTTCCCAATCCGCATCCGAGGAGACAAAAGGGGATTCCGACGGGCCGCGAGTCCTTCCCGTTGCATTTCGCAAGCGCCGAAAACAGGTTTGCCAAGTAATGTAAATCCCTTCTAAGTCAGGATTTGGGGGCAGTTTTCCTTCAATTTCAGCCACGATCTGCCGTTGATCGTTACTAATTCGTAACGACACCTCAAAGCCAGTCTCAAAACTGCCTTGATTCAGTTTTAAAATGGCAAATCGGCTCATCTTTTTCAGTTATCAGTCATCAGTTATCAGTTATCAGTTTTTGGGCAGTCGGCTTTTTCAGTCATCAGTTAACAGTTATCAGTTATCAGTTTTTGGGCAGTCGGC
>JBKHDX010000214.1:0-8068 GCA_046541115.1 Spirulinaceae cyanobacterium
AACCAATAACCAACAACCAACAACCAATAACCAACAACCAACAACCAACAACCAATAACCAACAACCAATAACCAACAACCAACAACCAACAACCAATAACCAGTCACTTATGGAAAAAACGTTTCCCTTAGATGCTAATAACTTACTCGTTGTAGACAACTTGCGCGTAGCCTATGGGGGCCAGGGAGTCGAAAAGCCCAACTGGTCGATTGATGGGGTGTCGTTTACCCTCAAAGCTGGAGAGCGTTTAGGATTTGTGGGGGAATCGGGCTGTGGGAAATCTACCCTAGGCCGGGCTTCGATGCGCTTGTTACCGCCTTCGGTGAAGGTAGAAGGACAGGTGTTATTTAATGGGAAGTCGGTGTTTGAGTTTAATAAAAAGCGATTGCGGCGATTTCGGGGAGAGGCGATCGCGCTGGTATTTCAAGACCCCATGACAAGACTCGATCCGTTAATGAGTATTGGGGAGCATTGCATCGAGACCCTACAAGCCCATCAACCGCAATTATCCCGCGCTCAAGCCAAAGAAAAGTCGCTTGCGACCTTAGAAGCCGTCCGGATTCCGGCGAATCGTTGGAATCAGTTTCCCCATGAGTTTAGCGGGGGAATGCGTCAACGGGTGGCGATCGCCTTGGCGTTATTGCTCGATCCGAAGCTATTAGTTGCTGATGAGCCGACGACGAGTTTAGATGTGACGGTGGCTGCGGAAATTTTGCAGGAGTTGACCCGGTTGTGTAGCGATCGCAACTTGGCGTTGATGTTGATTTCTCACGATTTGGCCTTGGTGGGGGAATATTGCGATCGCGTGGCGGTGATGAATCAGGGTCGGTTGGTGGAAGTGGGGCTAACCCAGGAAATTTTAACGAAACCCACCGCAAAATACACGCGATCGCTCCTAGATTCGGCGTTGCACGTGCAAAAGGTGAACGAGTCCCCCGTCATCGAAACCGAGGGGGAGGGGCCCTCAGTAATTTTACAGGTGCGCGACCTCAAGCAGTATTTTTCGTTGGAGTCTGGGTTTCTTCAGCAATTATTGAAGCGGGAGAAGTCGGTCATTAAAGCTGTAGATGGGGTAAATTTTGACCTCTACGGCGGGGAAACCTTGGGTTTGGTGGGAGAGTCCGGTTGCGGCAAAAGTACCCTCTCCCGGACGATTTTACAGCTTATGCGACCGACGGCGGGGACGGTGCAGTTTTTGGGAACCGAGTTAACCGAACAATCGGAAAGGAGTTTGCGATCGCTGCGTCGTCAAATGCAGATGATTTTTCAAGACCCTTTGGCTTGTTTGAATCCTTTGATGAAAGTCGGTGAAAGTATTGGGGATCCGTTGATTGTGCATCGGTTAGCCACGAAAGCCGAAGCCAAACAACAGGTTTTACAATTATTAGAGCGAGTGGGGCTGACTCCAGTTGAGGAATATTACGAGCGTTACCCTAGGGAGTTATCGGGAGGACAGCAGCAACGGGTGGCGATCGCGCGGGCTTTGATTACTCGTCCTCAGTTAGTGGTGTGCGACGAACCCGTGAGTATGCTAGATGCCACAGTACAAACCCAAGTTTTGGAGTTGATGCGAGTTCTCAAAGCCGAGTTTAACCTCACTTATCTTTTTATTACCCACGATCTCTGGGTGGCTCGCTTTTTTTGCGATCGCATTGCGGTGATGAATCAAGGCAAAATCCTAGAATTAAAGCCAACTGAGGCGTTATTTACAGCCCCCGAGCATACATACACCCAAAAGCTACTGCAAGCTGCCCCTCTTTTGGCTAAATCTCCAGAAGTTTCTTAAAACGCCGTTTTCCTGAAAGGTTTGAGATCGCTCCGAAATAAATAACATGATATTCTAAAATTTAGCCGCTTTTTTTTTTAGGATTCAGACTAACAAACTTACGAATCAGGGTATTTGAGCTGGTGATTGAGTCACAGGTGCATCGCTTCAACTTCTGGGTTGAGTTTGATGGCTTTAACGCCACGAGTAGAAAAGGGGCTCTATCTCTTGAGGATGAGTCGCCCAACCGAGGAGAAAAGGCTGATTCACAAACCCACTACCTTTGCAATCCACCCGGACGGAGGGGTTAAACTTGATTGAGCTTTGAATCCATATTTTACCGAAAGCGATCGCAAACGGTCAATTTTTGAGTGAATTTTAAAGTATTTATGTTTAACTCCTCTGGAGAGTGTGTCGGATAATTTGCGATCGCTAATCTCAATTACGCAATATTACATTTTGAAGTGTAAAAAGTCGGTTAAATTAATGAGAAAAATTGAAATTAACCCGAAACATTTTCGCTTCTTTGTTGTCCTTTCTCCAACCTTCTTTGGGGTTTAATACAAAACTTAGATTAGAATTTTTTGTGTCTAATAACTAAGCTATAACAGGTAATAGTTATCAGGAGTTGCGATCTATTAACTCATCTGGTGGTCAATTAGCTTTGAGTCAATGTTTAGCGCTATAAGCTTTCGTTTTTAACACCGGATTGACCCGATAAAAATGCGTTTATAAACTCGATAAACCGCCTTAACTCAACTTCATTAGAAATTATTTTTTTGCTGGCTTTTGTGGCCTCAAATTTCGCAATTGTGTAAATTTACTTAATATTAACGATGGGGAGGAAATTGTAAGGTTTAAGTAAAATTGGCGAAAATTTCCCTAACCTCTCGGAAAAGTATAGGTCACACCTTGAAGATACCTTGTAGCGTTGGAGTTTAAGACGATTGCAACTTTCAAAACATCTAATTTTAATCAGTTTTGCCGTAATTCTTTTGCCAACAGCGCCGTAGAATTTACGCTAAACTCGCGAGACTTGTTCATGGAAGCAACGGTTTTACTAATAAGTTGCCCTCAATTCGCTTATGATTTTGTCGAGCGTTATCAACCTTGGATAACGCTGACGGTAAGTGCTGCTTCCGTAGAAGAGGCGATCGCCGCCGTCGATCGCCATCAGCCCCATGTGGTTTTACTTCAGGGGAATTGCGCGATCGCCCCCCATGTCATCGAGGGACTGTCCCGGCTCGATCCTTTTACCATCGTATTAGAACAGTTTGACTCACCCTCCCCCCTGGTGCAGCAGCAACAGCAGTTGTACTGGATTCAACAACAAGCCGACGCTTATTTTGCTTTCGGGTCGGGTATAGAAACAACGCCAGAAGCGGCCCGACTCACCGAGCAACTCCTGACGGCTTATATCCAAAAAGGCATAAAGCAAAGTCAAACCTACCGCAATTTACAACAAACCAACGACTTGCTTTCAACGATTGCTTTAGCCGATCAACTCACCGAATTAGGCAATCGTCGCGCCCTCGATTGGGAGTTATCCCGTCAGATCAAAAATGCCCGCCGCCACAAAACGGATTTCAGCTTGATTATGCTGGATGTGGATTATTTTAAAGCCGTCAACGATACCCACGGGCATTTGGTGGGCGATCGCGTGTTGCAATTGCTGGCGGCCCGACTGCGCGATCGCTTGCGCCTCCCCGATACCATTTTTCGTTATGGCGGCGAAGAATTTGCTATTCTCCTGCAAAAAACCAATATCGAAGCCGCCGCAGTGGTGGCCGAGCGCTTGCGGCATATTATCGAGGAACAACCCTTTCACATTCAACAGAATTTAGTCTTACCCCTGACCGTGAGTTTGGGCTTGGCCACCTTGCAAGAAAGTGACGATGACAACGGTCAAAGCTTAATCGGTCGGGCAGATGCCAATTTACTCAAAGCCAAGGCCGCCGGGCGTAACTGCACCATTTCTGACTAGACGCGACGACTGCGGACAAATTCAATGACCGTCTCTAGACCTTGTTGGGTTTTGAGGTTGGTAAAGACAAAGGGCTTATCACCGCGCATTTTTTTGGCATCTCGCTCCATCACCCCCAAATCTGCCCCCACCATTGGCGCAAGGTCGATTTTGTTGATAATCAGTAAGTCGGATTTTGTAATACCGGGGCCGCCCTTGCGGGGAATTTTATCCCCGGCGGCTACATCAATCACATAAAGGGTTAAATCCACCAACTCCGGGCTAAAGGTCGCGGCCAGATTGTCTCCGCCACTTTCGAGAAATACAAAGTCCAGGGGGTCGAATTGTTGTTCGAGTTGTGCGATCGCGACGAGATTCATCGAGGCATCTTCCCGGATGGCGGTGTGGGGACAACCTCCGGTTTCAACTCCCAGGATGCGATCGCGACTGAGGGCTTGCGATCGCGCCAAAAACTGAGCATCCTCTTGGGTATAAATATCGTTAGTCACCACGGCGATTTGATACTCGTCGCGCAACTGTTTACACAAAGCATCCAGGAGGGCGGTTTTCCCCGATCCGACGGGGCCGGCAATTCCAATACGAAAGGCGGACATAGTTTCAGTTATCAGTTATCAGTTATCAGTCATCAGTGTTTGAGGCAGTGGGCAGCTTTATCAGTAATCAGTAATCAGTAATCAGTAATCAGTTTTGGGCAATCGGCTAACCAACAACCAACAACCAATAACCAACAACCAACAACCAACAACCAACAACCAATAATAAAATTTACACTTCCTCTTTCGGTATATCCATGGCGGGGGGTGGCAGTTGGACCGATCGCGCCGGGGGGATTCCGGTAACTTTTAACATATCCGAAAGGGTGGGACAATAAGAGGTTTTGCCGTAGGTGTCGGGGTTGACGGGGTTTTGATAGGTGAAGTGACGGTAGTTGATGCAGAAGCGATCCCAGGGTTCCATTTGAATGCGAAACAGGGTGATGATGATATTGGCTAACCAGAGTTTGAGGGGGATGCGGAAATAAATTTTTTGGTCAAAATAAGCGCTAATTTCTTCAACGGCTCCATCGACGGTGATGGCTTTTTGGCCGAGGACAATTTTTTCCGGGGTATTTTCCAATAAGCCCTCTTTCGTGCGGGGATGTTCGACCAGATGCAGGACGACTTGGGCAATATCGCGGGCGTGGATGAAGTGGAAACTGCCATCAGCTTTGAAAAAGCGAATCAGCTTGCTCCATTTCACCACACCGGGCAAACCGCCGGATAGGTGCGATTTGGGCTTGTTTTGGTCGCCCCCGATGACGAGAGTGGGGAATAAAGCGACAATTTTCGGCGCGATCGCGAGGCGGGATAATTGACGGAAACAGTCATATTTCGAGCGAATATAGCCCGTCCCAATGTGGCCGGCTGCGGTGAGGAGTTCGTTGTCGCGATCGAGAATGCTGGCCGTGGAAAAGTACAGCACTTGCTCGCATTTGGCCGGATCGAGAAGATTCATCAAGCGAATGGTTTTAACCACGTTGATATCAAAAACTTCCCCAGACCCCCCCCAAGCAGTCGCCACCAGAATCGCTACATCGATAGTTTGCAATAAGTCTCGAAAACGCTCGATTTCCCGTAAATCCGCTTGTAAAACATGAACGCCGGGCCGCGCGAGAGTATCGATTTGCAACTTGTCGGGGGTGCGAACCAGTAAAAAGAGTTCGTGGTCGGTTTCTTGGATTAAGGCTTCTGCTAGGTAATGACCGATGCAACCACTTGCACCTGTCATAAATATCCGCTTGGCAGTCATGGGCTTGAGAGAAGAAAAGGGAAAGAAATCAGGAATTGTTGTCGCAATCCCCATTTTTTTTTTCAGAAACGGGAATCTAGCTAATGAATAAGAGCGATCCCCGTTGCCTTGATTACAGTTTAAGCGCTTGCGGCCAAGAGTCGATCGATTTGTTTGGCGGTTTCAAAGAAGCAGGCCACGTTTTCTTCCGGTGTACCGGGAAGTACGCCGTGACCGAGGTTGAGAATGTGACCCTTGGGCCCGGCTTTACGGACGGTATCGAGGATGCGATCGCGAATAAACTCTTTCGATCCGAATAAAACACCGGGGTCCATGTTCCCTTGCACTTTCATGTTCGGGCCGAGTCGTTGACGGGCTTCGGCCATGTCTACCGTCCAATCGACGCTGATAATATCCGCCCCCGATTGTCCCATGCGCTCTAACACCCCCGCACTGCCGCTAATATACAGGATGAGGGGGGCTTCGGGATGCTGGGCTTTGACTTTGCGGAAAACTTGCTGTTGGTAAGGTAGGGCAAAGGTTTCGTAGTCTTGGGGGCTGAGTTGACCGGCCCAAGAATCGAATAACTGTACGATTTGTGCGCCGCAGTCAATTTGATAGCACAAATAAGTCGCGATCGCGTCAGCCAGTTTACTCAACAACTGATGTAAAATTTTTGGCTCAGAAAACGCCATGCCCTTAATATTGGCATAGTTTTTCGAGCTTTTGCCCTCAATGGCATAAGCGGCCAAAGTCCAAGGCGCACCCGCAAACCCCAACACCGTCGCTTCATTCCCCACTTCCGAGCGTAGAGTCTGCAAAATGGTTTTAATAAAGGGTAAACTCGCTTCCGGGTCGAGGGGAGTCAGTTTTTCAATTTGGTCTTGGGTGCGAATCGGCGGATCGATAATCGGGCCTTTGCTTTCGACAATATCAAAGGGAATCCCTAAACCCGGTAAAGGGGTCAGGATATCCGAAAACATAATCACCCCATCCGGCTTAAAGGCCCGCCAAGGTTGCAGGGAAATCTCGATGGCGAGGTCGGGATTTTCGGAACGTTCCCGGAAACTGGGGTATTTTTCGCGCAATTCTCGATATATTTTCATATAGCGTCCCGCTTGCCGCATCATCCATACCGGAGGACGGTCTAAGACTTCGCCACGGGCTACTCTTAATAATTTTGGTTCCTGGGTTGTCCCAGTCATATTATCTCCGCCTTTTTTTATGAGTTTTTGTAGTGCATTTGTTAGCTTATCATTTTGTTGTTGGTTGTTTGTTATTGGTTGTTGGTTGTTGGTTGTTGGTTATTGGTTGTTGGTTAGCCGATTGCCCAAAACTGATTACTGATTACTGATTACTGATAAAGCTGCCCACTGCCCAAAACACTGATGACTGATAACTGATGAGGCGATGACTGAAAAAGCTGCCTACTTCCAAGACAATGTTCCCTTCTGCCCGTCTAGCGTTACCACTTGACCCACCGGGAGGGCGGCGTTTTCACCATTGTGACCAAAGGGGAGATCGCAGACGATGGGTAAATCTAAATCCGAGAGGCGATCGCGCAGCACTTCTTCTACTGTCCAACTGGGGATGTTTTGGGGGGCGTAACACTGACTAAAGCGCCCCAAAGCAATGCCACTGACTTGTTTGAAAATGCCCAAAGCCCGCCAATGGGTTAACATTCGGTCGAGGCGATAAGGGGCTTCCCCCACATCTTCGAGGGCGAGGATTGCGTTTGTGAGGTCGGGTTGAAAGGGCGTTCGGAGAACGTGCGTGGCGACGGTTAAATTCGCCGGGAACAGCCTTCCGGTCACCGTTGCGCCTCCCCACCCGTTCCCTTGCAAAGATGGGAAATCGTGGCGTTCTACGGCGGCAAACAAGCGGTCTTTTGACCATTCTGGCTCATCGGCAAGGGTTGTTAGTAGGGGGGCGTGTAAGCCTGTAATGCCTGTGTGAGCGAGACTCCAGAGTAAAGCGGTAATATCAGAAAAGCCGATCAGCCATTTTGGGTGCGATTCCGGGGGCCAAGCCCAACTTTCGAGTAAGCGGGCGCTACCGTAACCACCTCTGGCACAAAGAATGCCTTTACAGTCGGGGTTGTGCCAAGCGGCGACCAGGGCATCTAAGCGATCGCGATCGCCCCCAGCCAAATAGCCATCTCTGGCATTATGCTGGGGATGGAGTTGGATATCGTAGCCGCGATCGCGCCAAATTTTTACCCCCTCCTTAAACTTATCCAACTCGCGCAACGTCCCACTCGGCGCAATGACAAAAAGCAAATCCTTTGGCTTCAGGGTTGGCGGCAGTTTCAAAGCTAAATTTTGCTGGTTTTTCATTGTTGTTTATTGGTTGTTGGTTTTTCGCTTTGACATAACAGTTGTTATGCCGAACATAACAGTTGTTATGTCAACGGTAGCAGCGTAGCAACGTAGGGTGGGCATCGCCCACCATCTCCAACTTTTAGCCTATTCTTGATTCCTCAAACCCTACGCGATCGCATCGAGTCCGCGACGGTGGACTTTGTTACATTAGCCCCGGATTAGAAATCCGC
>JBKHDX010000215.1:0-8049 GCA_046541115.1 Spirulinaceae cyanobacterium
GTGAGTTTTACCATCAAAAAAGCCTTAATTCCTGCCCAAAACGGTTATACCACCACCGATTTACGCATCGAGGGCGATCGCATCACCGCCATTGCTGCCGATCTTGACCCTGTAGGAGAAGTCATCGACGGGCAGAATAAACTATTACTCCCCGGTTTTGTCAATGCTCACACCCACTCCTCAGAAATGTGGCAACGGGGCATCATTCCTTTGTATCCTCTGGAGTTGTGGATTGAAGAACTCCACGAATTTTCGCCCCTCGAACCCGAACAAATCTATCTGAGTGCATTACTCACTGCCGCAGAAACCCTGTTGTCTGGGGGAACTTGCGTGGTCGATCATTTGGTGTGGATTGCGGGGCAAGAACTCGAAAGCGTCGCGGCTGCGGTTCGGGCTTATCAAGAAATTGGTATTCGGGCTTTTGTGGGACCGTTGATTCAAGATGAGACGCAATCGAAGGGGATTCCTGATGGCGGGGAAGACCGGGAGTTGGAGGAGTATCACTACTCGACTCAGCAAGTTCTGGATTTGATGCAACGGGTAATTGAGGATTTCCATCAACCGGAAGCGGGGATTGAGATGATGGTAGCCCCGACGGGGATTCAGTTGTGTTCGGAGGATTTGTTTAAGGGTTGTGTGGCCTTGAGCGATCGCTACAATGTTTGTCGTCACGCCCATTTACTCGAAACCAAAGCTCAACAACTCCTTGCACAAGAAAAGTATGGTTTTAGCGCGGTTGAATATCTCAAACAGATTGGCTTTTTGGGCGATCGCACTTCGTTAGCCCATTGCGTCTGGCTAGACGATCGGGATATCGAGATTTTGGCCGCGACAAATTCGACAGTGGTTCACAATCCCCTCAGTAATTTACGTTTGGGGAGTGGGATTGCACCGATCCTCAAATATCGTCAAGCCGGGGTGAATGTATCTTTTGGTTGCGATGGGGCGGCCAGTAATGACGGTCAGGATTTACTCGAAGCGCTGAAAGTGGGGTCGTTTTTACATAATATTACTGACTCGGATTATCGCCAGTGGATTGCGCCGCGAGAGGCGGTGAAAATGGCTTCTGAGGGCGGTTACAAGGGCATTGGCTTAGGATCGGAGGTTGGCTCGTTAAGCGAGGGGAAACAAGCGGATGTGGTGCTGTATGACCTCACGAAGCTGTCTCTGTTACCCCGTACCGATCCGTTAAATTTGTTAATTATGGGTCGTCCGAATAATGTGGTGGATTCGGCTTGGGTGAAAGGCGATCGCGTAGTGGCTCATGGAACACCGACGCGCATTGATTTAGAGCATTTACGCCAACAACTGTTTGAGCAAAGCGAGTGGACGACTAACCGTAAATCTGCCCATGTTGCGAGGGTTGAGCAGCATTATCGCAGTGTGATGAATTTACCCGAATAAAGCTAATTTGCGGTAAATTAAAGGTTATATTGGCGATCGTCTAGTCTTAGGACCGGGCGATCGCCATCACATTTTCACTCAGGTTGTATCACGGGAAAATCCGGGTTAATTCACGCCATTTTAGGATTTATCTCAATGAGTGCGTCCGTGGAATCGCGGATAATCAACCCATCCTCAAAGCAATAGAGACCTGAGTGTTATGAATATTGTCCTACGTCCCCAACGAGACTTAGATATTAAAGGCGCATCGTTACTACAACAACAACTGCGTAGATTCGTTGAGACAACTGACATGAAGCCGCGATCCTATTGGATTATTGATTTAGTCGATGTGGATTATATTGACCACTTTGGCTTGTTTGCGTTAGTCAAGTTGCGTCGTTTGGCCTGTCAGCATCAATGTCATCTGCGGTTGTGTAATGCCAAAAAGCCAATTTTGCTGATGCTCGAAATTACCGAACTCGATCGCAATTTTAAAATTCTCGAAACTCTCAAAGACCTCTCTGAATCTAAGATTCGGTTGTTGCTGTGCTAAATTTTCAGTAAATTTTCGGTGAAGGGACTGTATAACTGCATAAGGTGATTTCCCCTAGAAATATAAGGGAATGAGAATCCAATCATCTTGTTGCTGAAATGTATGGAAGAATCATCATGAATACCACCACCCCTGGTTTCACCGACGTACAAACCACCACCACTTTACAAAAGACTGTCGTGCAAGTTTGCTCTCAGTTAGAGGGATTTCTCTGTGCGATCGCCAGCAATGGTACTCTGCTAAAAGCCATTCAAACCACATTTGGCGATCGCTTCAACCCAGACAAACTGGAATATTTACGCCAAGATTGGGAAACTTATTGTTTTGAGTCGTTACCCCAGATCGAAATTTGTAATTCCGAAGAAATTCACGGTTTAAATAGCCTGTTTTCCCCCGATCGTCGCACCATCTACCTTGCACAAGAATATATCTGTTGGAAATCAACACAAACCTGCGATATTATTGTTGCTTTACTCGAAGCAATTGGTTGTTTTATCGATTATGAAATTGAATCTTTTAACTCCAATTGGGGTCAAGGTTTACTTCTGGCTGAATCTTTGGTTCGTGTTGAAACGAAATGCAATTGCCAATAAATTGCTGAATCTCTGATTTCGACAATAGCGCGATCGCTCCTCCACATCTCTTTCTTTCGATAGAAATTACTTGCCACAAAATATCTGAAATCTCACCACAGACTCATTCACACTCATTAAGTTCTGACTAACATTGGCGTAACTACAACGACCTTTCCTTTGTCTTTTCAAATTTTTAGTTACTGCAATTAGTCAATCAAAATCAGAGTTGAAAATGACCATTAAACCTCAAGATATTCCGGCTCAATCTCAAGAGAGAAAGCCCGCTTTAGAGTCAAAAATGACTCCCAAACCACAATACGACCGAGACAGTTATCAAGGGAGCGATAAACTCAAAGGTAAAGTCGCTTTAATTACCGGAGGAGATAGCGGTATTGGTCGCTCGGTTGCAGTTTTATATGCCAAAGAAGGCGCAGATGTTGCCATTAGTTATCTCGACGAACATGAAGACGCAGAAAAAACCAAAGCCCTCGTCGAAGCCCAAAATCAAAAATGTTTTTTATTTCCCGGTGACATTAGCAGCGAAAAATTTTGCCAATCGATGGTACAAGAAGTCATCGAAAAAGCGGGGAAGCTCGATATTTTGGTCAATAATGCCGCCGAACAATATTATGAAGCTAGTTTAGAAGAAATCGATCCAGAGCGATTAGGTAAAATATTCAGCACGAATATTTTTGCCATGTTTTACTTAGTGAAAGCAGCAATTCATCACTTCAAACCCGGCAGTTGTATTATTAATACAACTTCGATTAATGCCTATAAAGGTAACGCTGCTTTATTGAGTTATGCTACTACAAAAGGTGCAATTTTAGCGTATACGCGCTCATTAGCACAAATCTTAGTTGAAAAACAAATTCGCGTTAATGGCGTTGCTCCCGGACCCATTTGGACTCCTTTTATTCCCGATGCTTTTAGTGGTGATGCTGTCGAAAATTTCGGCCAACAAGTCCCAATGCAACGGCCAGGTCAACCGGTGGAAGTTGCCACTTGTTTTGTCTTTTTAGCTTCGCAAGATGCGTCTTATATGACAGGTCAAGTGTTACATCCTAATGGTGGTGTTGTCGTTGGAGCATAGTTTGAATCGTGCATGGGGTGGGTAAGACTTGCCCCCATTATTTATATTTTTAAAAATGATATTAAATTCTAGAAACAAAGAAATTTTACGGGTTATTTTAGCGGTTTGTATGGTAGTTGCGGGAATTTTACATTTCGCAAAACCAACGCCGTTTGTTAAAATTGTCCCCGATATTTTACCTTATCCTCTGGCTTTGGTTTGGATTAGCGGTGTCATTGAAATTTTATGCGGAATTGGGTTATTAATACCGCCGATTTCTCAAGCAACCGCCTGGGTTTTAATTGCTTTATTTATTGCTGTTTTCCCGGCAAATATTAATATGGCAGTGAATAATATTTCCTTAGAAGGAATCCCGGATAGCCCTTGGTTACAAGCCATTCGTTTGCCCTTTCAAGGGGTTTTAATTGCTTGGGCGTATTGGTACACGAAACCGGATAATAATCCCAAACAAGCGTCAATTTTGCCGGGCTATCCTCAAAGGGATTCAACCGGGGAGTAACGGGGAGTCAAACTAATACTAATACTCGCAATAATTAGGACTCCTGCTCCCATTGTAGCGATCGCGAGGGGGGCGATCGCGTTAAAGGGGGTCAGCAATAAATCAAAAAGACTCATTGCCGCACTAAATACCCCAAAATAACAGCCTAATCCCAATCCGACTCGATGGGGAGGAACTAGGGCTAAAACGAAGGGAATCATCCCATTGAGGACGAAGCTAAAGCAAAATGCTAGGAGAGCCAAGATCGCTCCTGTCGCTCCCGCATTTAACGGCAAAAACAGCAGTATTAAGCCCAACGCTGTAGTTGCAGCACCGATCGTCATGGCTTTTCCATTGCCCCAACGAGTCGCGATCGCCCCTGCGGGAAAAGAAAAGAGGGCGATCGCGACAAAAAACGCCGCCAGACCCCCTTCTACGACGTTTTCACCCCATTGTCTGGGGATAATAGTAACAAGGGTCATACTCAAAAAACGCAGTCCCCAAGCAATTCCTAAAGCCGTACAAACGATTGCCGCGATCGCTCGTCCCCACGGTATCGTCACGGTTGTAGAGACAGTTGTAGTGAATCCGGAATGGGGAGGATGTTGAAATCGTAAAAACCCCAAGGCAATAAGTAAAAATACTGAGCCTATGGTAAAGGCAACTTCCGGGCCCAAACGCAACAACGCCCCGTAAGCCATAAAACGGAATGCTCCCACAAACTGATTGCTAAAAGTCAGGAAACTTGCCGCTTGCGGTAAAGCTTGTTGAGGAGCAGTTTGATTGAGCAAAACTAAGGCAGGACTGCGAAAAATGGCCATAGCCGCAGCCCAGGCGATCGCCATTGCGGGGAAAAACAAGGCAGATGTCTCAGTGGGATTATGGAAAAGGGCGATCGCGGGCAAACTAATAAACAGAGCAGAAGCTAAAACGACCCCAAAACTAATAATAATAAAACGATGGCCTAAACGTTGTTGAAAGCGGTCGGATAAACTGCCAAAAACAGGTTCAATAAGGGCAGCTAAAAAATTTTCGATAATCAGTATTTTTAGCGCTAAATCGGAACTTAACCCCATTTTTTCCAGTAATTGGGGGAAATATAGTCCATAGATGACCCAAGTTAGGGTAATTGCCCCTTGAATAGCCGCGATCGCCAAAACCCGCCGCCAGAGGATGTGCGATCGCGGCTGATTTGTTGTTGCTTTGGTCACCGGATTTATACTCCATAGTTTCGGATTAGTTCTGAAATTTTATGACTCCGAAGATGCTTTTTTCTCTTGACTAAATACAGAATTTAAGTAACGTCGCTGTTGCGAAAAAATCCGGTAAGCATCTAGATTTTCTTCATCGTTATGGCCATCACTGAGGCTCTCTTTAACTTTGATGAGATTGTAGTGAACGTCATTATCCGCATAAATGGCGAAAGTAATTTTGAAAATCTCAAAAAAGTTAACAACCCACTGACATTCTGCTTCGGGTTCTTTCATATAATATTGAATTAATTCGGCAATGCGTTTTTCTAAATGAACCCGAGCAGTCGGACAAATTAAAATCAACTTCAACAGAATAATAACCAAGGTCAGAGGATTGCCTTGCAACATCAAGTACAAAAACATTTCTGAGGGATTTTCCCCGTCTTCTGTCGTGAGAAGATCGAAGACGCGATTGCAAGTTCTCAAATGTAATGCTTCATCATGAGGGTCATTAGCATATTCGGGATAAATCTCGTTCATTTTTAACGCGAGTTTTTGTTTTAACCCCGGCCCCACATATTTTCTGTCTGTCGAAAAAATAAGATAGTTGACTAAAGCTGTTTTAAATTCTTGATGGTTTAAATTTTGAGTTTGCTTCAAAAAAATGTTGGCTAAATTGCTGTAACTAAATTCTCCTTTTTTGACCACAATTTTTTTAATAAGGTGTAAAACATTTTCTCCCAAACCCGTAGGATTTTCGGGTAACTTGCGATCGCGATTTTTGCCAGCCACCGATTGCGATCGCGCCGTGTACATAGCAAGATCGAATTTAAACTTATCTTTTAACTGTTTAGACAGCACTTTCGCTGCTTCTCGTTGTTCTTTGGGATTATTCGGATTAGCATATTGAGGAACCAGTAAATACGAGCGATAGCGAGAACTCCAGTGGACTAATGTTCCGGACTGGGGGTCGTGATGATAACTCCCATCATTACGATAAACAAAAAGTTTTAAATCTTGATAATCTTGGCTTTCTAAAAACGTTTTCAACCAAGAGCGCAAGCGATTGACGACATAATATTTTGCTTTGCGATCGCAATCTAAATTTGCTAAAAGTTGAATTAACTGTTCGATGGCATCGTGATGGCGCTGTGTTTCCCAGTTATTTACTAAAATATAACAGCATCGTTTCACCAAATTTAAAAACTCTTGTTTGTGTTTAGCGGTGACTAAATCGGCAATTTCTTTGAGGACTTCAGCATTTGCTGGATGGGAATGATAATCAAAAAATAAGTATTGAAACTCTAGTAAAACTTCTTGGGGCGATCGCGACTTGACCAATCCCATCAAGAATCGATAAACCGTTTCTTTGGCTTGCTCGACATCAAGTTTACGATTAGAGGTCAAGGGAAAATGACTGTGGTGCAGCCCTGGCAAAGTATTTTTGCTCATTATGAATCCTCGGCAAATTCTTAATAGTTTATTGTTGTATCCTACACCGACGCTATCTAAAAATTGCTGCTTTTTGGGCTAGTCTAGATGAGCAACAACCGTAGCTCAATTTACCTACTTGAGCATAATTTTAAAAGAATAATTTGCAAATGTCAGATAATATTTGTCCATAATCGCGGTTTCTTGCCCAAAAGCTAGAAACCTAAATCAGTGAAATCAGGCAATAACCCAGAAGCTCCAGCTACTATGAGCCTCCGTGAAAACCACAAACAATCTTTACAATCGGCGCGATCGCACCCTTTAGCGATCTTGTTGTTGCGAGCGAATCCGCTCGATTTCCGCTTGTAAATCCTCAATTTGGCGGCGGAGGTTCTGCGCCTCGTTATCCGGAGTCACATCGACCGCCCCCGCGCCATCAGTTGCGTAATTTCCCTCACGAATTTGGCGATACTCAGACGAATTCGCCCACTCGCGCAGATGATACACCCGTTCTACCGCAAAAGGATGAGTCAAAAATGTGCCGCGGCCGCCGTTATAGATCAAAAACTTATACAACTGGTTCAAACCATTTTGCTGGTCTAAATCCTGATAACTCTCCGACTGACGAATAAACTCATCCAAGCTACACTCATGAGCGTATTTATGAGTCCCACCCGCCATTTTCATCATCGTCCGCATCACCGGCAGTAAATCATCCATCACCAGCAACGCCGCCCGATCCGCCGATAGCTCCGCTTTGCGCGACCACTCATAAAAAGCAAAAATCAAGCCACTGCCAATGGCATTTCCCAGTCCCAGGGTCATTTCTCCTAACATCTGAGCCGCCCCCATGGCCCAAATCGCCATTTGCGTCAAAATGGTATGAGTACACTTAATATGACCCAACTCATGGGCAATCACGGTGCGAATTTCGGCTTCGTCCAGTAAATCCAACAAGCCCGAATTAATCACCACGGACGGATGTTCCTGACCCAAAGAAAACGCATTAATATCTGGGGCTTGGTTCACAAATAACGCTGGCTCAATGGCCATATCCAAATCTCGCAGACACTCGCGAAAAATGCCGTATAAGGTGGCATACTGACGCGGGCCAGCCTGAATATAGTTTCCTAAAAAATAAATACGTTGCGGACGCTCTGAGAGATACTCGACAAAGCTACGAGCAACCAGCGCAAACCCCGGAAAACTCCGCAGGGCTTGTTCGGCTTGAGCATCCATTGGATGACGAAAGGCTTCGCTTGAAATACCGGGATAACGAGGCATAGGGGGAATTATGAATTATGAATGGGGGCAGGTTTTTTCAGTTATCAGTTATCAGT
>JBKHDX010000216.1:0-8006 GCA_046541115.1 Spirulinaceae cyanobacterium
GTAGCAAGGGAACGCGCGAGTAGCAAGGGAACGCGCGAGTAGCAAGGGAACGCGCACCAAGAAAGTATGTTTTCACAACTGTTCCTTCAAAGTTTTACAACAGCAAGGATTTGTGGCTGAAAACCCCATACTTCGACTATTGAGTTGGCTAGGTTGAGAATATGCTGCCCACATTACTGGTTACTAGCATAAACTTACTATAGCAAAGCCGTCCTAAAAGGACGGGGCTTTAAATCCAGTTTTTTTTGGTAAAGGGCAAAACTGATGATTAGGAGAAGATAATATGCGAGTTTTAATTATGGGGGGAACCCGCTTTATTGGGGTGTATCTGACCCAAATTTTAGTGAAACAAAACCATGAGGTTGTTTTGTTCAATCGGGGCAATAATCCCGCCCCTGTGGACAATATTGAGCAAATTCACGGCGATCGCAAGTCTCCAGAAGATTTAAAAGCGAAACTAGCCGGACAGGACTTTGACGCGATTTTCGATAACAATGGTCGGGAGTTGAGTCATACCCAACCGTTAGCCGAAATTTATAAAGACAAAGTACAGCATTTTGTGTATGTGAGTTCGGCAGGGGTTTATTTACCCACTGACCAAATGCCCCACCGCGAAAGTGATGCAACTGACCCGAAAAGCCGTCATAAAGGCAAAGCAGACACTGAAGCGTATTTAGCCACTTCCGGTTTACCCTGGACTTCGATTCGTCCGACTTATATATACGGGCCCCAGAATTATAATGACTTAGAAGCGTGGTTTTTTGACCGGATTGTGCGCGATCGCCCCATTCCTATCCCCGGTAATGGCTTGCATATTACTCAATTCGGTCACGTTTACGATTTAGCCGCCGCGATGGCTGCGGTTTTGGGTAATGAGAAAGCTAAGGGTAAAATTTATAATATTTCGGGCGATCGCTATGTGACATTTACAGGCATCGCGAAAGCTTGTGCGGCGGCTGCCGGAAAATCTCCCGATTCCCTGGATTTTGTGTTTTATGACCCGAAACAGTTTGATTTCGGCAAGCGTAAGGCTTTTCCGATTCGCTTACAGCACTTTTTCGCAGATATTCACCAAGCCAAAGCGGATTTAGATTGGGAACCTCAATTCGATTTGATTTCCGGTTTGAAAGATTCGTTTAATCAAGATTATCTGGCTTCTAAGCGTCACGAAGCCGAAATCGATTTTTCCCTCGACGATCAAATTTTAAGTTAGTTGTTGGTTATTGGTTATTGGTTGTTGGTTAGGCTTCGTACCCAAATCTCAGCATTGGTAATTGGTTATTTGTTGTACATTGCAAATTGAAAATTGTACTTTGTTCAACAGATGCAGATGTAGGTTGGGTTGAGGTGACGAAACCCAACACAATCTCAATTTTCGTTGGGTTTCACTTCGTTCTACCCAACCTACTCAAAATCTACATTGTGCATCAAGACAATCCCAAATAACGCTGCACAAAGCTTTCAAAAGACTCCATTTTAAAATCGTAAACCGTTTCCACGCGATCGACAGTAGCGGCACTACAGTAAAATTCGTTAGCCAGTAGGGTGCGAAATGTGCCTAACTCTCGCTTGGCTTCGGGGTTGAAAAGGCCAATTCCCTCTCTCACGCCATCGAGTAACCCCAGGGGAGGATTGATGATAATGGGTTCGCGGTTGAATAAACGAGCGAAAATACGCGGAATATCCCCCCGTTTCAAGATATCCGGGCCGCCCACATCGAAAATTTGCCGATACGCGCCCTCACAACTCACAGACTCGACGGCAAGTTGAGCGAGATCGTCGGTGCTAACAATGGAGGTACGATGGTCGAGATCGCCAACTGAAAGATAAATCCCGGTTTCGCGAAAACGTTCGGCGGCAGATAATAAGTTATTGGCAAATCCAGCGGGTCTGAGGACAGTGTAGCCCAAATTCCCCTTATAAAGCAGTTTTTCGACTTCGCGTTTAGCTTTGAAGACGGGGGCATCTTCGTAACCGCGATCTGCCCCTAAGACGGAGATAAAAACGAAATGCTCGACTCCACAATCTTGGCCTTGTAGAATTAATTCCCGATTGGCACGATAAGCGAGGGCTTGGGAGTCGCCACCAGAACCGTGAGCGCTGATAATATAGCGAATACCCTTTACCCCTCGATGAATGTCTGTATCGTTGCGAAGATCGCCGATAAAGATTTCTGCACCGCGATCTTCGAGTTCATTGTAGCGAGACCTCAACCGCACAAAGGCGCGCACGGGCAAGTCGCGATCGCGCAGTAACCGTACAATTCTGCGTCCTAACGATCCAGTCGCACCTGTGACTAAAAACATGATTTAGGAGTTGGTTTTGGGACTTGTTTTATTAATAGCGCAAAGTTCTGGGAACTGAACGATTGATTTTAGGGATGTTGTCCTTAAACAACAGTAATCCTTGTTACATACTCCTAAATGACACCAGCAATCAGGTAAATAAGGCGTGAATTATCGAACACTGAATCATAGATTACAGCGCGGGGGCAACCTCTACGAAAAGTTAAAAAGTTTCTTGTATCTTCGGCTTTACAGTTGATAATTAGGTATAGCACTAACTTTTTTGTTTGCATGAATATTGACGACGTTTTAGTTTTAGTTGAGCAAGCTTTACTCAACCGGGGACTGAGTCCGATTGAACGCTTAGTGCTGCAACAATCATGGCTCGGTTATAGCTATAATGAAATTGCTGAAAACTCATCTTATGTCAGTGGCTACATCAAAGAGGTTGGCTCTCAGTTGTGGCAAGAAATTTCCGACCGCGTGGGCGATCGCGTCACCAAAAAAAATCTACAGTTGGTGCTACGAGATTACTGCGATCGCTGCAACTCCGTTGATACAGAAAACTCCCCCAAATCCTTTTCCACCGTTCTCGAACTCCCCGAACCTTCAGAAATTCTCTTTCCAGGAACACCTTTAACCACCTGTTCTTCTTTTTACATTCCGCGTCCGGCCATTGAAGTTCCTATTTTGAAAACCTTACAACAATCCGGTTGTGCGATTCGGATTAAAGGTTCTCAAAATATGGGAAAAACCTCTTTACTTAACTGCATTCTCGATCGCGCCACCGCCCTAAATTATCGCACCGTCGCCATCGATCTGCAAGAAGCAGAAAAAAGCATTTTCGTCTCGCTCGATCGCTATTTACGCTGGTTTTGCGCCCAGGTTAGTCGTAAACTCGATCTCGAACCCCGCCAAGAGGAATATTGGAATCTTGACTTGGGCAGTAAAGTAAGTTGTAGAATTTACTTTGAAGCGTACCTCCTCCAAGAAATTAAGACTCCCATTGTCCTTGCCCTGGATGAAGTTCATCGTCTCTTTGATTATCCCGAAATCGCCCAAGAATTTCTGCCCATGTTGCGGTCTTGGCACGAACAAGCCCAACGCCTTGAAACTTGGCAAAAACTCCGCTTAATCATCGCTTACACCAGCGAATCATCTTCGCCCTTAAAGTTTAATCAGTCCCCTTTTAATGTCGGCATCATTGTTAAACTGCCGCCCTTGACCCTTGACCAAATGCAAGACTTGGCCCATTGCTACAGCTTGCCTAACCTAACCGGAGAAGAAGGACTCAAACGTTTAGCCCCCCTAGCTGCTATGGTGGGAGGTCATCCTTATCTGGTTCATATTGCCTTTTATCATCTGTGCCGCGGCCAGATGAGTTTAATCGACTTACTCAACCAAGCCCCAACCCCATCTGGTATTTATAGCGATCATTTACGGTATTATTTAGCCTTGGTGCAAAGCGATCCCAGCCTTATTGAGACCCTGCGTACCATTATCGCTGACGATCGCGAAACACCCCTCGACGCGATCGCCGTCTATAAACTCGAAAGCATGGGTTTAGTGCATCTTAACGGCCATCAAGCCCAGTTTAGCTGCGATTTGTATCACCTTTACTTCAGCCAACAACTCGAAACCACCAAGCCCCCTCCAGACATCCCTTTCCCCCCTCAAATTGCCACAGAAAACCACTTCGACTTACTCACCAAACTCCTCAACCGCCAATATTTCCAGCAATATCTCAATACCCAATGGCAACAATGGCAAGACCAAAACACCCAGATTTCCGCAATTTTGTGTGAAATTGATTATTTTGAGGTTTATAACCGCGTTCATGGTCAACAAGCCGGCGATCGCTGTTTACAAGAAGTCGCCCGAACCCTCAAACTGATCTTGAGTCCCCAAGCTACCTTAATTGCCCGTTTCAGTGGCTTGTGTTTCGTCGCCTTGTTTCTTGACTTCGACCTCGACATGACCCTATCCCTCGCCGAACAAGGTCGTTTAGCGGTGCGCGACCTCGCGATTCCTTACGATCATCCTAGTCTGGGGTTAGGGGGCTTTCACTCCCCCATTCTTACCACCAGTATCGGTGTTATCAGTCTTACTATTCAGCCCCAAGACCCCCCTTCTCTGTTGATGAGTCAACTCGAACAAGCCCTTTACCGAGCCAAACGCAATGGCCGCGATTGTGTGGAAACGAATTAGTTGTTGGTTGTTGGTTGTTGGTCACTGATGACTGATAACTGATGACTGTTAACTGAAAAAAGCTGCCCAAAGATTAACCATCCAGAGCAAAACAATCCTTGGCGCGTCCCGTGGCAAAACGCCAAGAATGGGGCAGATTTTTGCCGCCTTGGGTGATAAAAACGATCAACGCCAACCAAGCAAAGCCCGAAGCCAAGAAATATAAGCCGCGATAGCCAATAGAGTTGGCGAAAAGACCCAAAACCGGCCCCCCGATCGCGATACCTAAATCAAAGCCACCAATACAAATCGCATAGACCAAGCCCCTTTCGTGAGCTTGGGAACGATCCGACATCAACGCGATCGCCATGGGAATCAGCATTCCTGCGCCACAGCCTTCGAGCATTGCTGCTAGTAAGAAAGTTACACCCGTTTGCGCGATCGCCAACAAAATCATCGAAACGCCATAACAAACCAAACTGATCGTAATAAACAAGCCACGACCATAGCGATCGGAAGCACTTCCGGTTAACAATCGCACCACAAAACTCGCGATCGCCGTTCCCGTATAAAATAAGCCAATATTCAAATCGATCCCACTCGCTCGAAAATACAACGGTAAAAACGTAATCAACGTGCCAAACAGCAGCCCAATCAACATCATAATCGCCGCCGGAACCCGCAGCGAGCGACTGCACAGCAACTGCCAAAACCGTTGCTTGGCTTGAGCCGAACTAATATTTTCACTACTCAGTGAAGCCGTAAAATCTTCTCGAACCAAACTCGCTAACGCTAAAGCCAATAAACCCGCGATCGCCGAAGCCAAAAACAACGGCGCATACCCAAAACCCGTAGACACATAGCCCCCCACCGCCGGGCCCATCGACATCCCAATCGGCACCACCAAGCTCATATACCCAATCAACTCGCCGCGATGCTTCCACGGCGACAAATCCACCACCAAAGCACTATAGCCCGTCGTAAACGCCGCAATACTAATGCCATGAAAACCCCGCAGCACCATCAGCAACGGAATCGACTTCACAAACAAATAGCCCAACGGAGCCAAAGCCACCACCGTAGCCCCAATCAGAATCGCCCACTTACGTCCCCGGCGATCCGCTAACCGTCCCACCCGACTGCGCGACAGCAACAAACCCACCGCAAAGCACCCCATCACCAAGCCCACCTGAGACTCCACCGACAAAAACCAGCGAATACCCCACCATTCCAGGGTCACGCCCCCCGGACTCACATCCTGGATATAAGCCGGTAAAACCGGCAACAGGGAAGTCATACTCAGCCAAAATAACAACCCCGAACCAAATAACAATAAGAGATTACGTCGTTTGTGTCGCTCTAATGCGATAAAAACCTTCACGCCCTTCTAGCCTTTGCGAAATTTACATTCAAATTCATTAACTTTACTATTCTTAACATTTTACCTTTCAGCTTATCTCAAATGAAAAACCTCTAATTTAAGCCCTAAGAAAGATTTATCACCGCAGCGATCGAGGGAAGAAACCTCGAACGATATACTGTTATGCAGAACCAGTAAAAAAACTTCACAGAAAGCGACTGTGTTGTCCACTCATTGAATAAACCGGACCGATAGTCGCCCTTCGCTTTGTCATTAGTCCTAAGTCATTTGTATTTACCAATGACCCAGGATCAATGACGCGAAAGCTGCACCGCTTACAACTCTCTAACGCGATCAAAATCAATGAATTCAGGAATCGATCTACAAGGAACTTTTATCGAATCCCTCACGGATTTGGGGATATCCCCCGGCCTCGCCAAAACCATGTGGATTCCTTTACCCATGACCCTCGTCATTATCGGGGCCACCGTTGGCGTTTTGGTCGTGGTTTGGCTAGAGCGTAAAATCTCCGCCGCCGCTCAACAACGCATCGGCCCCGAATTTGCCGGGCCTTTAGGGGTATTGCAACCCGTGGCTGATGGTTTAAAACTCGTTTTCAAAGAAGATATTGTCCCCACCAAATCCGACCCCATCTTGTTTACCTTGGGGCCGATTTTAGTAGTGATTCCCGTGTTTTTGTCTTATCTCATCATTCCTTTTGGGCAAAACCTGGTGATCACCGACCTCAATGTGGGGATTTTCATCTGGATTTCTTTGTCCAGTATTACCCCCATTGGCTTGCTCATGTCTGGTTATGCCTCCAACAACAAATACTCCTTGTTAGGGGGCTTGCGGGCTGCGGCTCAAGCCATCAGCTACGAAATTCCCTTGGCCTTGGCCGTGCTGGCCGTGGTGATGATGTCCAACAGCCTCAGCACCATTGATATTGTCGAACAGCAATCCGGTTATGGCATCCTCAGTTGGAACATTTGGAGACAGCCGGTTGGTTTTTTCATCTTTTGGATTGCAGCCCTAGCTGAATGCGAACGCCTCCCTTTTGACTTACCCGAAGCCGAAGAAGAATTAGTCGCCGGATATCAAACCGAATATACCGGGATGAAATTTGGCTTATTTTACATCGGGTCTTATGTCAACTTAGTGCTGTCTTCTTTAGTTTTCGCCATTCTTTACCTCGGTGGTTGGGAGTTTCCCATTCCCTTAGACCGTTTAGCCAGTTGGCTGGGAACCAGCGAAGATACCGCCTGGCTGCAAGTGGTCACCGCTTCTTTAGGCATTATCATGACGATTCTCAAAACCTATTTCCTCATCTTTATTGCCATTCTTATGCGTTGGACTGTACCCCGCGTCCGCATTGACCAACTGCTTGACCTGGGTTGGAAGTTCTTGCTGCCGGTTGCTTTGGTTAACTTACTGTTGACCGCCGCCTTAAAACTGGCATTTCCCATGGCTTTCGGGGGATAAGTTGATTCTCTGTCCGCCGCTTTCGCCTTTTCTTTGTGTCGTGATTTCTCAAATCAACCATGTTTAAATTTCTACAACAAGTCGGTGATTACGCCAAAGGCACTGTCCAAGCTGCCAAATACATCGGCCAAGGCTTATCGGTCACCTTTGACCACATGCAGCGTCGTCCTGTAACAGTGCAATATCCCTACGAAAAACTGATTCCCTCGGAGCGATTTCGCGGTCGCATTCATTTCGAGTTTGACAAATGTATTTCCTGTGAAGTCTGCGTCCGGGTCTGTCCAATTAACCTCCCCGTTGTCGATTGGGAGTTTGACCGGGCTTCTAAAAAGAAAAAGCTCAATCACTACAGCATCGACTTCGGTGTTTGTATCTTCTGCGGTAACTGTGTGGAATACTGCCCCACGAATTGCCTGTCTATGACCGAAGAATACGAACTTTCTACCTACGACCGTCACGATTTGAACTTTGATAACGTGGCGTTAGGACGCTTGCCTTATAAAGTTACTCAAGACCCAATGGTAACACCGTTGCGGGAGTTGGGTTACTTACCCAAAGGGGTTTCCGACCCCCACGATTTGCCCGCCGGTGCGCCACGACCGGGTAAATTCCCGCAAGATATTATCGAAGCCACTAAAGCCCAGGAAGACAGCGAAAAGGATAAAGCTGAAGCGGCTCAATAACCTAAAACT
>JBKHDX010000217.1:0-7857 GCA_046541115.1 Spirulinaceae cyanobacterium
TCAGTTATCAGTCATCAGTGTTTTGGACAGTGGGCAGTAGGGGGGAGTGGGGATGAATGCCCCTCCAAAGTTTTCGATCCTCTTTTTGTGGAACAAGAACTCCCGTAATACATGAAAACAAACAACCAAAAACTAACAACAAACAACCAACAACAAACAACCAGTCACTCAGGGAAAAAACGTTTTAGATGCTATGTTTAAATCTGCGCGACTCCATCCTTGCGGGCGGCTTTTTCGACAGCAGCAGCAACGGCGGGGGCGACGCGCTCGTCAAATACTGAGGGTATGATGTTTTCTGGGTTAAGATCCCCAGGGACGATGAGGGCTGCGATCGCGTTGGCGGCTTCGAGACACATATTGGTGGTAATTTCGGAAGCCCGGCAGTTTAAAGCGCCGCGAAACACCCCAGGAAACGCCAGGACGTTGTTGATTTGGTTGGGATAGTCGCTGCGGCCTGTGGCAATGATGGCAACATCATTTTGCACCAATTCTGGCTGAATTTCAGGAATGGGGTTAGACATGGCCATGACAATTGGGTCTGCGGCCATGGATTTTACCATTTCAGGAGTCACGACACCGGGAACGCTGACCCCCAGGAAGACATCGGCATCTTTCATCGCGTCGGCTAGGGTACCACTGGCTTCCACGGCAAATTCTTGTTTCTGGGGGTTGAGGTCACTGCGTTGCTTCGAGAGAATGCCTTTCGAGTCGCACATCCAAATTTTAGTCGCCCCTGCTTCCTTGAGAAGGCGGGCGATCGCGACTCCGGCAGCCCCGGCCCCATTAATGACGATTTTCACCGCTTCTAGGGTCTTCTCGACCAGCATCAGGGCGTTATAGAGGGCGGCGAGACTGACAATGGCTGTGCCGTTTTGATCGTCGTGGAAAACGGGAATGGGGATTAAATTTCGCAGCCGTTGTTCGATTTCAAAGCAGCGAGGGGCGCTAATATCTTCGAGGTTAACGCCACCAAAGACGGGGGCGAGATATTGGACGGTTTCGATAATTTTCTCGGTGTCTTGGGTATCGAGGCAGATGGGAAAGGCATCAATTCCGGCAAATTCTTTGAATAGCATGGCTTTTCCTTCCATGACGGGAAGGGCGGCTTCGGGGCCGAGGTTGCCGAGGCCGAGAATAGCGCTACCATCAGTGACAATGGCCACCATGTTACTTTTACAGGTGAGGCTGTAGACTTTTTCCGGGGATTCCGCGATCGCGCGACAAATGCGCCCTACACCGGGAGTATAAGCCATGGCGAGGTCGGATTGGGCTGTGAGTGCGGTGCGACTGGTAACGTGGATTTTACCGCCTTCATGGAGGGCAAAAGTGCGATCGTAGGCTTCGTGGACGGTTACGTTTTCGAGGGCTTTAATGGCATTGAGGATAGTATCAGCGTGTTCGGTACTAGACGCATCTACCGCCATTTCCCGCATTGTACTTTGGCGGGTTTGTTGCAATAGTTTAATTTCGCCAATGCTACCACCACACTGTGCGATCGCGCTGATAACATGGGCTAACATTCCCGCTTGATTGGGCAGTTCCAAACGAATGGATAAGCTGTAGCTAGGGTTAGGAGTGAGTTTTACCATTTAATTCTTCAATTTTTGGGTTAGGATGGGCGGATTTCGGTTGGGGTGGCATTTTTGGGCTGATGCTCCCTGAGTCTCTTTTTCCGCTTCTTGCCAATCTTAAACAATACAGCATGACTCGGATCGCTTTTCGTTTGTCGCGATCGCCCCCCAGTAAAAGTAGCTGTTGTTACAATAATCGTTAATTTCAGTTTCGTTCCCCTACAAAAAAACAAACTAGGTTATTACAGAAATGAGGCGGGTTTATTTCTTTATGTTTAGGAAGTTTAGGGGAAAATAATTGGGTTTTGAGGAGTCAAAAATTTTCGCATTTTAACTAAACTTTAATCGCGATGCGATCGCGTTATATTAACCGATGAAATATTTAAATTGGCGACTTGGAGTATTTTTAGCTTTCGGTTTGACGGTGGCTTTACCCGGACAAGCCCAGATTACAGTTCCCCTGAATAATGATACCGGAACTCAACTTAGAATTGAGGGCGATCGCATCGAAATTTCCGGCGGTACTTTTTCCGGGGATAATACTAATTTGTTTCATAGTTTTGAGCAGTTCAATCTCAATCAAAATCAAATTGCTGACTTCCTAGCAAATCCTACCACCCAGAATATTTTAGGCCGTATTATGGGCGGCGATCCTTCCCTGATTAATGGCTTGCTTCAAGTCAGTAATAGTAACGCCAATTTATATTTAATGAATCCGGCAGGGATTGTTTTTGGTGCGGGGGCAAGGTTGAATGTAGGGGGAGATTTTTTCGCGACAACTGCCACCGGAATCGGATTTGATAATAACTGGTTTAATGCTTTTGGCGATAACAGTTACTCAGACTTAATCGGTACACCCAATCAGTTTGCTTTTGACTTAACTGAAGCTGGAGCGATTATTAATAACGGTGATTTACAAGTTAATACGCATCAAAACTTAACCCTTTTAGGGGGAACAGTTATTAATACAGGCAATCTCACTGCACCCGCAGGCGAAATTACCATTACAGCCATCCCCAACACCAGTTTAGTTCGTATTTCTCAAGCCGATAGTCTCCTCAGCCTTGAAATAGAACCGCCCCGCAATTCTCAAGGTCAATTTACAAACTTTACCGCTTTAGATTTACCAGAATTATTAACGGCAACCCCTGATAATTTCAATGTTGATTTAAATACAACTTCTGACGGTAATATACAGCTTGATAATACCATAATTCCTAATGAAACCGGAGTCGCGATCGCGTCGGGTTCTTTAGACGTTTCTGGGACAACCGGGGGCAGTCTCAATGTGTTAGGAAATAAAGTCGCCGTTATTTCAGGAAACCTCAACGCATCGGGGGAGACTTCCGGCGGTAATATTCGCATTGGGGGCGATTTTCAAGGTCAAGGTCTGATTCCCAATGCAGTTATTACTATTGTTGACGAAAACTCACTCATTAACAGTAACGCCGGTCAAATTGGGGATGGAGGGCGAACTATTGTCTGGGCAGATCGCACGACAAAATTTGATGGAACTGTCACAGCAACAGGGGGACAAATATTAGGAAACGGCGGTTTTATTGAGATATCTGGAAAAGAGAATTTAAGTTTTGATGGGACTGTTAATGTCAGTGCAAATAATGGTAGTTTCGGAACAATTCTTTTCGATCCTCGCGATATTATTATCGGAACCGATACTGATGATGACGCTCAATTAGATCCAGATATTCCTAATCCTGGCGATCCAATTGGTAGTATTTTCGCTAATGATGGCGGCACAACAACAGACTTTAGAATTAGTGTCACCAAACTTCAGTCACTTCCAGGTGTAACAAATATTGTGCTACAAGCCAGTCGCAATATTATCCTAGACACAGATTTGACGATTGAAGTAGACAATGTTACTTTAATCGCCGGTAATAATTTCAATGGCACTGGTCGAAATATTACGTTACCGGGGGGCAAGTTAGAAATTTCTGCCAATAACATTACTATAGGTGATATTAATACTTCGAGTATAGGGGGTTCTGGTGGAAATGTTACTTTAAATGCCACCGGAAATGTCAATACAGGTAATATTGATACTTCAGTCGATTTTTCTATGAGTTTAGTATTGAATGGTGGTGAAGTCGAGATTATAGCAGGAGAAAGTATCGTTACAGGCAGTATTGATACTTCTGCGGTGGCAGGAATTACAGGTACTTCTACTATCGAGGGTGGAGGTGTTACTTTAAAAGCTGGAAGTCAACCGGAAAGTAATATTACTTTTAGCAGTATCACCACAACGGCTGAAGAAAGTGATACTCTGTCTACCGCAACTGTTTCGAGCGGTGATGTTGAGATTTTAGCGAATGGTTTAGTGCGGGGAACCGATCTTAATTTTAATAGTAATACTATCGATACACAAGCGCTTAGTAATTCCCCAAATACAACGAATAATAGCGGGGATGTAACCATTCAACACGATGGCGGTTTTGGCAATGTGCCTTTCATTGTGGGGGATTCTGCTGTTGCTAACGATCCCAATCGTAACGGCACAGTTGGAGGAATTAATGCCGGGAATAATACCCCTTTGCTATCGGGTACTTTTCCGGTTGCACCGAATGGAGATACCTCAACTCCGCAACCTAATATTACAATTATTTCCGTTAATTCTCCGCCCGTTGTCGCTGCATTTGAACCTATTTCTATCGAGCCACAATCGGGTCAAAGTTCTACTTCTTTTACTTTTAACCAGTTAGTAAATAAAGTGTCTGATGTTGATTTAGATACTAATTCGATTACCAGTGCGAATAACGCTTTTACAATTTTTATTAATGAAATTACCCCGGAAGGAACACTGAAACTCATTCGGAATAATACCGAAATTGTTTTATCTCCTGGCAGTTCTCTGGTATTACAACCGGGGGATATTTTGCTTTATGAACCCACGGCGGATTTTACTGGGGAAGTCAATATTTTTCGATTAAGTGCTGACGATAACGCCGCCGTCTCGAATCCTCAACCCGTTACGGTTAATGTAGTCAGGGATAACTCCAATATTCCAGATGTTGATGATAATGTTTTTTACGATAACGATTTAGAAGAATTAGACTCTGGAGAATTTATTGACGATCCATTCTTTCTCGGTAATGAACAAGCCAATAATGCGATTCTCGAATTATTTGAGACTGTGGAGACAGAATATAGTAATGAATATACCAATTATTTGGGTCTTCCTCCCGTTCCCATCACGTCGGTAGATGAAGCCCGCGAAATCTTACGGAATATCGAACGAGCAACGGGAGAAAAGCCCGCTTTACTTTATGTTCTTTTCACTCCAAGTTTAACCGAAGAAACTGCTGTAAATCGTCCTAAAGTACGCCCAAATAATACAACAGAAGCTTTAGAACTTTGGCGCTTTTCTAATAACGGCTTGGGAGAACTTGTACAAACCCCAACCCCATCGAATCGCCCCCAAAATCCCAGTGACCCATTAGAATTATTGCTAATTACTGCTAATGAACCACCGATTCGCGTTCCGGTACGAGGAGTGACTCGCGCTCAAATGATGGCGGTTGCGGAGGATTTTCGCCGGACTGTTACCACGGCTTCTCGTCCTACAGCTTATCAAGAACCGGCACAACAATTATATGAGTGGATGATTACCCCCTTAAAAGCGGAAATGGAAGGGCAAGAAATCACCAATATTGCCTTTATTATGGCTCCGGGATTGCGATCGCTCCCGGTGGCTGCATTATACGATGGGGAGGAGTTTTTAATCGAGCAGTATAGCGTGGGGTTAATGGCCAGTTTATCTCTAACAGATACCCGCTATCAAGATGTGAAAAATTTATCAGTTTTGGCCATGGGTGCAGAAGAATTTGTACAATTACAACCCTTACCTGCGGTTCCTTTAGAGTTAGAGGTTGTCACCGAAAAAGTCTGGCCCGGAGAAGCCTTTTTAAATGAAGAATTTACGATTGAAAATCTGCAAGGAGCGCGATCGCAAACGCCTCATGGTATTGTTCACTTAGCGACTCACGCCGAATTTAATCCCGGTGCGCCAGAAAACTCTTATATTCAGTTTTGGGGGGATTCCCAGTTAAGTTTAAATCGCTTGCGGGAGTTGGGTTTAAATAATCCTCCTGTAGAATTATTAGTATTAAGTGCTTGTCGCACTGCAATCGGAAGTGCAACCGCCGAATTGGGCTTTACCGGGTTTGCGGTGCAAGCGGGCGTAAAATCAGGATTGGGGAGTTTGTGGTATGTGAGCGATGCAGGAACTTTAGCCCTGATGAGCGCCTTTTATGAAGCATTGCAAGCTGCGCCGATTAAAGCTGAAGCGGTGCGTCAAGCCCAACTGGCTTTGTTGCGCGGGGAAGTTCGATTTGAACAAGGGGCGTTGATTTCGCGGGGTTTGGTGGTTCCCCTTACACCCAATTTCACCCAAGACACCAATCGGGGCCTCACGCACCCTTATTATTGGAGTGGGTTTACTTTGGTGGGAAGTCCTTGGTAAATAAAATTGTGACTTGAATCCAAGGTAAGTTTCGTATTAATCTCAAAGCGGTTTCAGAGGTAACCCGGACGCTATTGGCTTCGGTATTGATTCAATATTTAGAGCATTTATGGTTGACTCAGTTTTTGAGCGAAAAGTAAATAACCCCCGTTTTCAAAGCCAAGAAGCGTTTAATCTGGCTGCGATTGATATTGGCACAAACTCAATTCACATGGTTGTCGTGCGGATTGAACCCACACTTCCCGCTTTTACCATTATTGCTAGAGAAAAAGATACAGTACGTTTGGGCGATCGCGACCCCGACACCAAAAACTTAACTCCCGAAGCTATGAAACGGGCTTTAGCTTCATTGCAACGCTGTCACGATTTGGCTGTGAGTTTCCAAGCCGAAGAAATCGTGGCTGTGGCCACAAGTGCCATGCGAGAAGCCCCCAACGGCCAAGCCTTTTTGCAGCAAATCGAATCAGAAGTTGGCATTTCAGTCAACCTGATTTCCGGTCAAGAAGAAGCCAGACGAATTTACCTGGGAGTCTTGTCTTGTATGGACTTCCAGAATCAACCCCATGTCATTATTGACATTGGTGGTGGTTCGACTGAAATTATCTTAGCCGATAGCGATCGCCCCCGTTTCCTCAGCAGTACCAAAGTGGGGGCTGTGCGTCTCACCCAAGAATTTGTCACCACAGACCCCATCAACACCAGCGAGTTAAACATACTACAAGCCTATGTGCGGGGGATGTTAGAGCGTCCCGTCGAAGAATTGCGCTCTACCCTCAAACCGAGCGATCGCTTAAACTTAATAGGGACTTCTGGCACGATTAAAACGATTGCGACCATTCACGCTTTAGCCAACCACGGTAGCGAACCGAATCCCCTCCAAGGCTACGAATTTAGCCGTGAAGACCTCGAAGACCTCATCGACCATTTAGCCTCTCTCGACTATGAAGAACGGGCTGAAGTGCCAGGAATGGACAGCAAACGAGCCGAAATTATCGTTCCGGGGGCGATTATTCTCCTCGAAGCGATGCAAATGCTCGACCTCAAAAGCTTAGTCGTCTGCGAACGGGCTTTGCGAGAAGGAGCAATTGTAGACTGGATGTTAGCCCACGGCTTGATTGAAGACCGCTTGCAATATCAAGGGGAAGTGCGCCAACGCAGCATCATTAAGATCGCTCGCAAGTACCAAGTTAACATGGACTATGGCGATCGCGTGGCTCGATTTGCAGTCAGCCTTTTCGACCAATTACAAGGAAAACTGCACGAATGGGGCGATTCTGAGCGAGAAATTCTAGGAGTTGCCGGAGTGCTGCACAATAGCGGCTTATTCATCTCCCATTCTTCCCACCACAAACATTCCTATTACCTGATTCGTCACGCCGAATTACTGGGCTTTACCGAACTCGAAATCGAACTGATTGCTAATATTGCCCGCTATCACCGCAAAAGTAAACCCAAGAAAAAACACGACAACTACAGCAACCTCACCAAAACTCAACGGCAAATTGTCAGCGAAACCAGTGCCATGTTACGGCTTGCAGTCGCCCTCGACCGTCGGCAAATTGGCGGTGTTAAAGCGGTACAATGCGATTACAATGAGGGCGATCGCGAGTTGACTTTAACCCTACATCCCACCTTTGACAATGACGATTGTGCCTTAGAGTTGTGGAATCTCGCCTACAAAAAGGACGTTTTTGAAGAAGAATTTGATGTTGCTGTCATTGGGAAAGTCGCTGAAACGGTTAATGCGTAGGCGTAGTAGCGTGACACACCTTAAATGGTGGGTTAGTAGGTTGGGTTGAGGTTACG
>JBKHDX010000218.1:0-7807 GCA_046541115.1 Spirulinaceae cyanobacterium
TGTAGGGGCGCTCTTTTCCCCGCCCAACAACCAACAACCAACAACCAACAACCAACAACCAATAACCAACAACCAACAACCAACAACCAACAACAAATGACAAAAGTTTATCTCGTCGGGGCAGGAATTGGGGGTGAAGCGTATTTGACTCAACAAGCCCGCGATTGTATTGCGGGGGCGGATGTGCTGATTTATGATGCTTTGGTGGATGAATCGTTGTTGGCGATCGCGCCTAGCCATTGCATCCGAATTTTGGCGGGAAAGCGGGGTGGGGCCAAAAGTACATCCCAAGACGAAATTAATCGCTTGCTGGTTTATTACGCGCAACAGAATCAGCAGGTGGTACGGCTTAAAAGTGGCGATCCGTTTATTTTTGGGCGATCGCGTGAAGAAATCGAAGCGCTACAAGAAAATAATTGTCCTTTTGAGATTATACCGGGATTGTCTTCGGCGCTGACGGTTCCTTTGTTGGCGGGTATCCCCTTGACGGATAAGTATCTCAGTCAGGGTTTTGGGGTTATTACAGCCCACAGTCCAGAAACGTTGAATTGGTCGGCGTTGGCGGGTTTGGAGACTTTGGTGATTTTAATGGGGGGGCGATCGCTAGAATTTATGACAACGCAATTACAGCAGCAAGGGAAACCCCCAGAAACCCCGGTGGCTTTGATTCGCAATGGAGGACGCAGGGACGAAGAAATCTGGACGGGGACGCTGGCGGATATTGCCGCGCAAACTGCCGATAAGAAGCGATCGCCCTGTATTATCGTAATCGGTGAAGTTGTGCGTTTAAGAGCTTTATTTCAGCCGATGGAAGAACGTTTACCGTTAACGGGGAAAACTATTTTAGTGACGCGATCTGCGAGTCAATCTCAGACGTTTACCAAGTTACTAGAAAAGGAAGGGGCAAAGGTCATTGAAATGCCCGCTTTAGAAATTCGACCGCCTTCGAGTTGGCAATTGTTAGATAATGCGATCGCCCATTTAGATGATTTTCATTGGTTGATTTTGACTTCGAGTAATGGAGTAAAATATTTTTGCGATCGCCTCACCCATTTAGAAAAAGATTGGCGAGAGTTATCCCATTTAAAAATTGCCGTGGTGGGCAAGAAAACCGCCGCAACCTTGAAAAAATATCATCTCAATCCCGATTTTATTCCTCCTAATTTTATTGCCGATTCTTTAGTCGAAGCTTTCCCGGAATCGTTACAAGGAAAGCAGATTTTGTTTCCCCGCGTTGAGACAGGTGGTAGAGAAGTGTTGGTTAAAGAATTAACGCAACAAGGGGCAACTGTAACAGAAGTTCCTGCTTATCAATCGGCTTGTCCCGACCAAATCGCACCGGAAGCATTAACAGCATTACAACAGCATAAACTAGACGCGATCGCGTTTGCAAGTTCTAAAACGGTGCGCCATTTTTACGATCTTTTAGCCGCAGAAGTTCAGGACATTTCAGCAGTTTTAACGGGAGTCGCGATCGCCTCGATTGGCCCCCAAACCTCGGAAACTTGTCGCGAATTGTTGCAACGGGTAGATGTTGAAGCAGCAGAATATACTTTAGAAGGATTAACAAAAGCAATTACCAATTACCAATTATCAATTACTAATTGAGGGATTTGAGTAAACAAAACCAATAACCAATAACCAATAACAAAGGACGAATGACCAATGACTAATGACCAATACTTAGATAAAATTAATTATCTGATGCGATCGCGACGTTCGACTAAACCGCGATTATTGAATGGCAAAAAGATCGAGGATAAGATTATTTGGCAAATCCTAGAAAATGCCAATTGGGCCCCAACCCATTGTTTAACCCAACCTTGGCGATTCAAGGTATTTACCCAAGCAGGATTGACCAAACTGGCGAATTTTCAAGCCGATTTATATAAGAAACAAACCCCGGAAGAAAAGTTTAGCACAGATAAGTACGAACGCATGAAAAGCAATGTTCTCAAGGCTTCTCATGTGATTGTGATTTGTATGAAGCGTCAAGAAAATGAGATTTTGCCCGAAATCGAAGAAGTTGAAGCCGTGGCTTGTAGCGTCCAAAATATGGCGCTGACGGCGGCAGCTTATGGTATTTGTAGCTTTTGGGGGTCAGGTGGCGTAACTTATACCGAGGAACTCAAGGAATTTTTGGGCTTAGGGGAGAAAGACCGTTGTTTGGGTTATCTGTATTTGGGCTATAGCGACACTCCAACTCAGATAAGTAAGCGATCGCCCATCTCTGAAAAAGTCGAATGGATTGATAAAGCCGAGTAACATCAAATCGCGAAGATTTAAGAACCCCGGTTTCTTGTTGGCTTACCCGATAAAGTTAGAGTTGTAATCCAGAAACCGGGGTTCTGTCGCCCGTCCAATTATTCTCCGTACAACGTCTTTAGAGTCCGCGAAGGCGGACATTGTAGCGTTAGCCCCGGATTTTAATCCGCGGGCGGGTTAGCGAGATCGACCAGATTTTGTATGATGTCAAATCAGGTTAAATCGTGAAGATTAAGAACCCCGGTTTCTATTAGAAACCGGGGTTCTAAAGTCAAGCAATTTTTGCTGAAGCAGCGCCAGTTTTTTCGTGTTCGACGACAAACACATTCGAGTACAAATTGGCGATAATTTGCTGACCTTGTTGAGTCAAAGACAGATAATGTAATGCGTCCTGAATATAAGGATAAACTGCATTCCAATAAAAGCCTGAGTAGTTTTGGCGCAAATCTCCTGGATTATTAAAACCCATCACCTTATTTGCCCCGGTTTCCTCAAATTCGTAGAATAAAGCGCTGATTTTCTTGAGGTAACGGGGATCGCTGAGTTGACCGATTAAATCCGAAGATCGAATTAATCCGGCATAGTTAACCGTATTTTTGCGATCGTCTTTATTGGGGACGGGAAAGCGAGTTAACTCGATGCTGTGCTTGATCCATTGAGCATCAATGAGCTTGTGACCGCCAAAACGCTCGTCAATGAATAATTTGCCGCGATCGACATGATAAGGAGTCAAAGAGGCATCGGAACAACCGGGAGGTAAGTGTACCATCTCGCCATTTTTCCCGGTGGCGTACATTCTCTCATGTTCTCGGTCTTGACGGCACACGCCTTTGACATAGCCGATATCGTGACAAACCAAGGCAATAATAAAGTGTAGCCAGTCTTCACAGGATACGCCGCCTTCGCGAATATGACGACCCCGCAGAATTTCTTGACCGACGAGAGTAACGAGGATGGAATGTTCGACGTTGTGATACAACGCATCGCTGTTGGCAATATTTTCCATGGCCATACTACCGGCCCAAGCGATAATTTCTTCGTAGTCCCGTTTTAAGCCGCCATAGGTGCGTCGATAGCCTTCCCGTAGTCGCTTCACAAATTCGTCGATGAGGATTTCTGTGGCGTTAAAAAACATCTCTAGTGCCTCGCTGTACAACAGTAGGATTTCTTGGACAATTAATAATGACTGGCTAATCTAAATTAGTTCAATTATAAGTGAGCTTTATTTTTGGGTTTCGTAATAGATTAGCGGCAAGTTTCTGGGCTTGGCATTGATAAGTGGCAATGGTGAGGTGTGTTTGTCATCACAAAGATAATGCCGTTGAGTCGAAAGCCAGTTAGGGAGATCGCGCCATAACTTTATACCCTGGTAAGGGCAATATTGTTTTAGCCCTTATGCTCAAAGATAAATTACTTTCTTGGTTGCCGCAATTAAGTTTGCAGGTCTGGATATTAGCGGCGGGTCGTTTGCTGTCGCAAATTGGGACGGGGTTTACGATGTTTTATGCCCCGATTTTCTTTGTGAATGAGGTGGAGTTGTCCGCAACGGCGGTGGGGATTGGTTTGGGGAGTAGTTCGATTGCGGGGGTGTTGGGGCGCTTTCTGGGGGGGACTCTCGCGGATAATCCGGCTTGGGGTCGCAGAAAAACCCTGTTGCTGTCGGCGGCGGTGTCGGCGGTGGCGGATGTGTTTTTGGCGCTAACTTACGATCTGCCGACGTTTATTGTTGGCAATTTGTTAATGGGGATGGGGATTGGTTTGTATTGGCCGGCCACAGAGGCGGCGGTGGCGGATTTGACCACCGGAGAACAACGGAATGAAGCGTTTGCGGTGACGCGCTTGGCCGATAGTTTAGGACTTGGGTTAGGGGTTATTTTAGCGGGAGAATGGGTGGCGCGATCGGGGAATTACCGGGCGCTGTTTGTGGTAGACGGTATTTCTTTTGTGGTCTTTTTCGCGGTGATTTATGCGGCGATTTCCGAAACGGTTCAAGATCGACCGAAATCTACGGCGGGTCAGGGATGGGGCGTGGCTTTTCGCGATCGCGCTTTGATGGTGTATCTCCTTGCCAATATCCTGTTTACTTTGTATATTTCCCAAATTCAAAGCACGTTACCGCTATATTTTACTAATTTTGCCACCACAACCCGCCCAGAAGTCGGTTTTTTACCGGATACGATTAGTTTGTTGTTTAGTTTTCATGTGGTGGCGGCGGCGCTTTTTCAGCTACCCATTGCCCGTTGGCTGAATCGCTTTCGTCGTCCCCAAGCCCTGACGTTATCCCTGATTTTGTGGGCTGTGGGTTTTGGGCTGATTTGGGGGATTGGTCGGTTTGCGGCTTTGGGGCCGATTGCGGCGGCGGTGGCTTTGGGGTTACTCGCCCTTGCGATCGTTTCCTATACGCCCTCTGCTTCGGCGTTTGTGGTCGATTTGGCCCCGGAATCCTTGCGAGGGGTTTACCTGGCGTTAAACTCCCAATGCTGGGCGATTGGTTACCTGATCGGGCCGCCTCTGGGAGGTTGGGCGCTGGATCGATCTGCCGCGATCGCAAGTAATTTTTGGCTGTTTTTAGCCGCTAGTACCGTCCTGGGGATGTTAATCTTACGCATTCTCGACCGTATGACCCAAGATGGCCGGGACAAGCAGGGTTAACCGAACCCTTGAAGACGGTTAACCGAATTACCGCAACTTGACAGGCTTTATTAAAAATTGTTACATTTGTTTACAGATAAGTTAAAAAATGTAAACAAACTATTACACAGGATAAGTTTTATGGACGTTACGATGCTCGCAATTGTTATTTCTTTATTCGTTGCTGGTTGGGCTGCTGTTGCTGTTATCGGTACGCAAGCTTACTTCCGAGGCGAACAAACCAAGCCCATCCACGAGCGCAACTGGGATTCTGTGGGCTTCGATCGCCTAGCTAAGTCATTCACCAACGAAGACACCGACTACAGCGATCGCACTCCGGCTTACAGCATGGATGCTTACGCTCGTAACGTTGTTACTAATCAATAAGCTTTAATCCTTTCAATCTCTCCTCTCTCATCAAAATCGTTGAACCGTTAGCGCAGGGTTATCCCGGCGCTTTTTTGTTGTTGGTTGTTGGTTAATTGTGATACCAAATCCGATTACCAAACCCCACTTATAGCGCTACGATCGTGGCTTGGGACATCAAGTGTTGAGGCTCAAAGCTATCTTATGGTGGGCGATGCCCACCCGACAGAATGTCCTAATGTTTGGCTGTAGCGCTATATCAATTGAGTCCGGGTCGGCGGACTTTGCGCTCATTGGTTCCCCGGATTTTAATCCGTGGGCGGGTTAACGGAATAGACGGTGTATCGAAGCGGATTTGATATGAAGATGGGACGGGCGCGATCGCGTCGCTAAAACGTAAAATTGGACGGGGAAAAGAGCGCCCCTACGAGGAACTTTGCCTTGTCACCATAACGAATGACCAATGACTAATGACTAATATTGTTAGTGGTTAAGTATTTCTGTGCGATCGCGTGGATTTGATCGGACACCAAAGGTTTGCTGAGGAAATCCGTTGCGCCAACCATTTTGGCACGAACCCGATCGATCAAACCATCATTGTTGGTCAGAATAATCACGGGAGTATCTTGGAAGTCACGAATGCGGCGAATTTGAGCGCAAATTTCGTAACCGTTGGCAATGGGCATTACCAAGTCGAGGAAAATTAAATCAGGTTTGGTTTCTAAGATTGTGGTTAAAACTTGGGTGGCATTGTTTACACCAATAAAGCGATAACCGGCTTGAGACAGCAGCGATCGCATTTGAATGGTAATCGCTTCATTGTCGTCTACTCCGATGGCTAAGGGACGATAGGATGGGGTTTGAGCTGGGGTAGAAGGAGAGGGAACTAAATCTCCGACTTGCACTAAACCGATGAGTTGTTGTCGGATATAGGGTAAGAGCGATCGCGTCAAAGCTAATACAGAAGTATTCGCGATCGCGGCTAAATCCCGCAATGTGTTTTTCCCGTTAATCAGTTGTTGGAGGCGTTGGTAAGTGTTGTCTTGGGTGATTTGTTGTAGTGCTGCGCGATCGCCCACCACCGGGGCTAAATCAGGAGAACAACGAGTCAAACCCGCCGCTACCCAATGATTCCATTGAGTTTCAACCTGACATAATATTTGAGTCAAGTTAATTAAAGTGGCTTGGGGAAGTAAGGTTTGACGACAAGGACGCACCCCTGGGGTTGCCGTGATGGTAAAGCTTTCCTGGGGAGTGTTTTCTGTCAAGCTTGGAGTCACCGATGCGATCGCGATTTCTTGGATTAAATCAAATAACACTTCGCTGACAAGGGCTTGTTGCAGTTGGGCGATTTTTGCCACAGAAACCAGTTTTCGCGAGATCAGTAAACCTAAAATAGGATAATAAGAATTATGATAAGTTTCTCCACGGCGGTATTGTAATTGTTTCAAGTCAACCTGGGAGCAATAACGTTTGTAGTGTCGCTGCCATCGTCTGCGGGGATGTTTTCCACCGGTTACCCAAGCCAAACGCCCTAAATGCAAATATAACGACCAACTCGAACCCGATCTCACTTTTATATCGAGTTTTCCAGTAAAATGCTGTTGGCTGTAACGGGTGAGTTCAACAACAACATTCAGGGTAGGGGAGTGAACCACTGACATCCCCGATGGGGAAAGATTGGAAGATTGTGGATTGAGAGGATTAGAATTCATGTCGTCGCGCACAGTGTACTGGGGAATTTTCGAGAAAAGTACCTCACCTCAATACTTTAAGCCGGAGTTGTGACAAAGTTGTGAAAAATTCGATTTTCGCCAGATTTCATCTTAGCTTGATATGTCTTTACGTTAAATTCATCTTTCGATATCTAGAATTCTGAAAATTTTTTTGGAACGCTCATTCATAAATCGAAGATATAATGCGGTCAAAACCTTATCGGCTCTTGGGTTCCTTCCGAAAGGGTATCGTGGAATTGACGAAGCTGGGGTTGTCTTAGAATTGCTTGAGTTGAACTATAGTTATGTTGGTAAACCAGTGTTGTGTAAAGAGCCTGATTGTTTCTCCCTAACTACCCATTGATTGTATGATGGCTGGTCAAGCGACAAAAAAAGTGTTAATTATCGACGATGACCCCGATATTCGCGAAGTGACTCAGTTAAGTTTGGAAGTCAGTCGAGGTTGGCAGATTATTACAGCGATTTCTGGTTTAGAAGGAATTGAGATCGCGATCGCCGAACAACCGGATTTGATTTTGCTTGATGTGATGATGCCGGGTTTAAATGGTGTAGCGACTTTACAAAGACTCAAACAACATCCCAAAACCCAACCGATTCCGGTTATTTTTTTAACGGCTCATGTCCAAGTCACAAAAACAGAAAGGGAACAATACGATAAATTAGGGATCGAATTGATTTTATCCAAACCCTTCGATCCCCTTTTGTTAGCTGACGCGATCGCCCATGCCCTTCATTGGTGATTGCTTGTTGGTTATTGGTTGTTGGTTATTGGTTATTGGTTGTTGGTTGTTGGTTATTGGTTATTGGTT
>JBKHDX010000219.1:0-7764 GCA_046541115.1 Spirulinaceae cyanobacterium
TGACGGAACGGACGGTACGCTACGAGTACGATGATTTGTATCGCTTGATTTCATCGTAGGGATTCAGAATACTGATGTAGCAAGACCAGGGATGTGTTTTGGATGTCGATGGACTGCAAATCAGTTTGCATCTCAAGTTCCAGACTTTTCAGTTAATATTTTTGAAAATCCGTAAAAGCTATGGAAATGCACAAAGTTATCGAGTTGGTCAGAAGTCATGCGAAAAGTCCTTTGGTTGGATATCAAGACTGGGAGATCCCAAAGATAGAAAAGCTCTATGATATTAAGGTGGATAGAGAATTTAAAGAGTTTTTG
This sequence comes from Spirulinaceae cyanobacterium, assembly GCA_046541115.1. Classification (GTDB taxonomy): domain Bacteria; phylum Cyanobacteriota; class Cyanobacteriia; order Cyanobacteriales; family Spirulinaceae; genus Jaaginema. The sequence continues at coordinate 316 of JBKHDX010000219.1, forward strand.
CTGGCTATGGGTCGATGCAGTGGTGGAGCGATTGGAGGTCGATCGGTAATTCTATACAGAAGTCATCTGTTTATACGGAGTTACATCGGCATTCAATCAGTTCTTTGGGAAGAACTTCATCGATTGCAACAATTCGAAATCATGAAACTGAATCCGTTTGTATTCGCTATAGAAGCAGAGACTCACTATCTCTTTCTAAAAACCAAGGAAGCTGGGAAGCAATTTGTATACGAGTTTGATGAGAATTCAGATCAAATCAAGAAAACAAGAGAAAGTCTAAGTGATTATATGTATCGTCAAGCAAGCATAGGAATCAAATACGAAGACTACAATACCATTGAGTCTGGAGACCTACTTTCAATATAATCTATGCTTTAGAGGTAGGGTGGGCAATTGCCCACCGCTCTCAAATCGTGGGATAAAATAGCATTTTCTTTCAATAATCCTTCCTTCACAACTCATCAATAAGCTCTCAAGACCGCTGCGAATTTCCCCACTCTCTATTCCCTATTCCCTCCAAAACTGATAACTGATAAAGGGTTGGGGAGTACGCGGGGATTAACGGATGAGAATGGGGAGGTTACGGATACTTATCTTTATGATGCTTATGGCGAAGGGGTTTCAGAGGTTGGGGATACGGAGAATGATTACCGCTTTGCTGGGGAGCAGTTTGATGGGACGCTGGGGCAGTATTATTTACGGCAACGGTATTACGATCCTAGTTCAGGACGGTTTACACGACGGGATACTTATGAAGGGCGGTTAGGTGACCCGGTTTCGCTGCATAAGTATATTTATGCGAATAGCAATCCTGTTAGTTATATCGATCCAAGTGGATATAGGAGCTTAGGTTATTACTTGACGATAATAGCAATAGCCAGTTTCATCGCTGATCAATTTATCTCTAACCCTTTTGATGTACTTGCTGTAGATCCTCTAGATACAGCTTTGCCAGCACAAGGAGGGCAAATAAACCTTAGTACGATTTTTGATCTAGTTAAAGAAGCTATTGACTTCAGGAAAATTAAGAAGATTTCCAAATGGCGAAATGTTGCTGTTTTTGAATATGTTGATAAAAAAAACTGGGAAAACTAAATTTATAACTGGTGCAAGTCAACAAATTGGTAAAGGGAAGGGGAAAGTATCAATCCATGCGGAACAATCAGTAGCCGGTCAACTTAAGGCACGTGGGATTAAACCCAGCGATGTAAAAAAGATATATACAGAGTTCGAGCCATGTAATAAAGGGCAAAATTGTTCTAAGTTTCTTAAGCAAAATTTTCCTAATGCTACGGTATACTGGTCATATCCATATAACAATGGAATGAATGAATTTTCTAGAGTAAGAAAATTCAGCGATCTTGAAGGATATGGTGCATCATTTGAATGACAAAAACGAAAAAATAATCATGAAATTAAACCAAAGAATGATTGAAGTTTTTGGTATTGAGGAATTAGTTTATGCCAGTTCAAAAACTTTATTTAATATTGTCATAGAAAAAACAACAAAAGAGTTTATTTTAAATACTGGCTTTCCTCATCGTGTTGGTTTCTTTAGATTTTCAATGGATTTTAATTCAATATTAGAAGATATCCAGATTAGAAACAAAGTAAAACACCTTGGCTCACTTTATACAATCGGTTCCAAGACAGCTACTCAATTGATTGGTACAACTATACAGCTCAGTGAATTTGGTTTGAACAATAGTGCGAGTTTATCAGATATAAGTAGAGCTATTGAAAATAAAAAAGAAGAAAATTTCATATTAGAATATGAAATTAATAGCGCTCACAGAATATGTTTTGACTTGAAAACATCTAAAATTTTATGTGTCGATCCAGAAGATTTATCGATCACTTTATTGAACTCTAGCATTCAACAACTAGCAAATTCTATATTGACTTACGCAAACGTTTCATCAAAAAACGAGTTTTTAAAAAAAATGCAAGAGATCGATCCAAAAGCAGTGGAACATCAAGAAAGTTGGTGGATGCTTACTATAGATGATTGGTTTTCTTTTGAACCTACATAACCCATATTCATGACCTCACCCATTAAGTTCGAGAATGATCTCTTTGACGGTATATAGCGTTTCTCGGACTCATGAGGGACTAATTTTCTCTTTTACCTTAGCCAAGAAAAGACGTGCCTCACAAAATCGAGAATTGCTAAAATTAAGCGTTTCTCACAACTCACAAAGCCGAAAATGGTTTTTGAAGGATTTACGTGCATCGTTAACACAAGATAGTTTTCAAACAATACGCGATCTCTGAAAAAGGTGCGCGATCGTTGTTTTTTTAGCTTGGGCGTGATCGTATGTTGTATAGATTGTTAATGAGTACGCGCTCGCGCGGTTTTAGAGTATTAATTTAGCCGGTGCGCGATCAAAGTATTTAACTCAATATTTAACCCGTCGCGCGATCGCGTTTTCAAGGCAATTTTAAGTGGGTGCGCGATCGTATTTTTGAACCCGTCGCGCGATCGCGTCAATCACTGTTGACTGATAACTGAAAAAGCGCGATCGCATCCGTATTAACGAAATTGTAACGACTCAGAAGAAGCCAACTCCTGAAGAACTCGCAGCGCTCATCGTTGAAACATCAAACCGCGAATTGTTGAAAACTCCCAATCTTGTGGTGAATTGCACAATCATTGAGGAATTTCAGTCAACGCAACCAAACAACCAACAACCAATAGCAAATAACCAATAACCAATAACCAATAACAAAAGGTAGAATACAGAATTGCACGATCGCACCATACTCTACAGCAAACTATGCCTTCTGCCAGTACCCTCCCTCAAAACGCAACTCCCCATCAAACCGATTCTCTCATCATCGCGGGCCGGGAATTTCGCTCTCGCTTGATGACCGGAACTGGGAAATACCCGAACCTCGAAGCGATGCAACACAGTATTCTCGCCAGTGAGTGCGAAATTGTCACCGTGGCGGTGCGTCGCGTCCAAACCCAGGCCCCCGGTCACGAAGGCTTGGCTGAAGCGATTGATTGGCAAAAAATCTGGATGCTGCCCAATACCGCAGGCTGTAAAACCGCCGAAGATGCTATTCGGGTGGCGCGGTTGGGTCGTGAAATGGCGAAACTTTTAGGCCAAGAAGACAATAACTTTGTCAAACTCGAAGTCATCCCCGATGCGAAATATTTACTTCCCGACCCCATCGGCACCTTAGAAGCGGCCGAACAACTGGTCAAAGAAGGTTTCGCCGTTTTGCCTTATATCAACGCCGACCCTTTGTTAGCCAAACGCTTAGAAGAAGTGGGCTGTGCGACAGTGATGCCTTTAGGGTCTCCCATTGGTTCTGGCCAGGGAATTCAGAACGCAGCTAATATTCGCATTATTATTGAAGAAACGAATATTCCAGTCGTGGTTGATGCGGGCATTGGTACGCCCAGCGAAGCGGCGGCAGCGATGGAATTAGGGGCTGATGCTTTATTAATTAACAGTGCGATCGCCTTGGCTCAAAACCCTGCGGCTATGGCCAAAGCGATGGGATTGGCCACCGTTGCGGGTCGTCTGGCGTATCGTGCCGGACGGATTCCCATGAAGTCTTTCGCAAGTGCGAGTTCGCCTTTGACTGGAACCATCAACAGCTAATTTCACCCACCTCGCAGTTGGAGGTTTGTAGGACAGCCATGCCAGACTCCAAAACCAAAAGCTATCGCAATATTATGGAAACCCTTGTGGCCAAGGAAGTAAAGCGGCAGTTGCGTCAAATTCCCCCGAATCTGGCTCAATATATTGATGAGGTTGAGGTTTGTACTTATGCCCTCAACCGCCTACCGCCCCTGTATGCGTCCAGTGCGGAAGGCTCTCATCAACAGCAAGTACGGGGGGAACAAAAGTTCAGCGAGCAAATTGTTACGGCGGTTCGTCAAGCTGTGGCTGCGGTGGAACGAGACCCCCTGCGGGTATCTACACCCCTGATCCCCGAAAAGGGAACCGAATATCATGAGGCTTATACGGCCCTCCAGGAACTCGAAGACCTTTTACAACAAGGTTCGCTCAATTGGCGTAATTTGACTCCGATGGTGCGTCAAACCCTCGCTGATGCCTTATCGGGGGATTTAACGCCAATACAAATCGAAAAAATTAAACGGCGGCATCGTTTTAACCGCTATAGAGGGCTTTAGGGAGGAATTGTTACGCCTATCCCCTAGAAAAGCGATCGCACTGTACCAAATGCCTCTATAATTGTGAACAATTGTTACATTAATCAGGTTTTAAATAATGCCCTATACCAATGAAGAAGGCGGACGCTTAAATAACTTTGCGGCCGAACCTAAAGTTTACAAAGCCGAACCCCCTAGCCCCACTGAAAAACGGAATTACATCATTATGGGCATTGGAGCTGTGATGTTAGTCGGCGGTTTAGTGTTTATTGCCGTCACGGTTAGCTAAGTTTCGGGACTCCTTGCTTGAGGGGTCTGCGTTCGGCTACAATACCACCGATAAAAAAAGGATTTAGAGGAAGCAATGCTGAAGTCTTGGATTACCGCTTTACTGCTTGCAACTGCCGTTATTCTAGCTGGCTGTTCTACCGCAGTAAGTGGCTTACAACAGTACGTCGATAGTCTCAAAGGCTACGAATTCCTCTATCCTAACGGGTGGGTTCAAGTGGAAGTCCAAGAAGCCTCGGAGGGCGTAGATCGCGTTTTTCGGGATATTATCGAACGTTCGGAAAACCTGAGCGTTGTGATTAGCCAAATTCCTGAAGGCAAAGACTTAGCCAGTTTGGGAACGCCCACTGAAATCGGCTATCGCTTCTTAAAGCAAACCAACGCCAAAGCCCCCCAAGGCCGCGAAACCGAGTTTATTCGCGCCGGGTCTTATCAAGACTCGAAAAACCATCCCCATTACCTTTTAGAATATGCGGTGGATTTACCAAGCGGCCAGCAACGCCACAATATTGCCAGTGTCGCCGTCAGCCGCAACAAGCTTTTTACGTTTAATGTCTCGACTTCAGAAGAGCGCTGGCAAAAGGTGAGCGATCGCTTTGAAGTTATGGCTAAATCTTTTACGGTGTACTAAAGACCCCGCTCAAAACAATTCGTGACCTAAATATGCCGAGCCTCTGCCGCCAGCCAGACGCACTGATGACTGATGACTGAAAACTGAAATGACAGTTCCTCCTTTTATATTGGCTTCGGCTTCTCCGGCTCGTCAACAATTACTCCAACTCGCCGGAATTGACGCTCTCGCTTGTCGTAGTGACTTCGATGAGTCCCAAGTCAAAATTAGCAATCCCGAAGCCCTCGTCGCCGAATTAGCTCGCGCTAAAGCCGAAATTGTCGCCTCCCGGTTTGAGAATGCTTTGGTGTTGGGTTGCGATTCGGTTTTGGCCATTGCGGGCGAAATTCACGGTAAACCCCCCTCTCCCCAAGCCGCGATCGCCCGTTGGCAGCAAATGAGCGGTCAACAAGGCACGCTCTACACCGGTCATGCCTTACTTGACACGGCAAAATCTCGTCAACTTGTACGCTGTGGCATAACTACGGTTAAATTTGCCCAAGTGAGCGATCGCGAAATAGAAGCTTATGTGGCTAGTGGTGAACCCCTCAACTGTGCGGGCTGTTTTGCCCTCGATGGCCAAGGCGGTTTATTCGTCGAACGACTCGAAGGCTGTCACAGCAACGTGATTGGCTTGAGTTTACCCCTCTTACGGCAAATGCTGTTGGAGTTGGGTTACTGTGTTGCGGATTTTTGGGAAAAGTAGGGTTTCGTCATTAGCATCTCAGAGACAGTGACCAACAACCAATAATCAAGAACCAAGGACAAAACTTAATATTTACTGGGGTCAAATCTGGGATTTTTCTAGAGAAGATGTTAAATAGATGCAACAATAAACCAAGCGCGATCGCGGGAGGATGGCAATGTCAGCCAGTGACGAATTTAAACAAAAACTGAAAAATGGTGAAATCGCCGAAGCCTTAACCCTGGCCCTCGGTGAAGCCATTGACCTCGAAATTACCACCTGGGTTTCCTCAGAAAACTCGCCCCCAACCGGGCCGCAACCGGGGACTTGTATGCGAACCCATCTGAACTTGGTCGATAGTACCATCGAAAATGAAGTCGGGACACAATTTATCGGCAATGGCCCTTATCGGGAATTACGGGACTTTCATTTGGCTCAAGTCCACGAAGGACGACAAATATTACAGCAAAATTTAGAAAGTCTCCAACAAGTGTTTACAATCTTGGCAAGCACCATGCCTCGATTGGCCCCAGACAATCCACCGCGGCCGGCCCTTGCCCCCGGCGAGGAAGAAGACTCCGGTTAACCCCCGCGATCGCCCCCCATTGGGCGGCAAACCTCAAGCAGCCCCATAAACGGCATTGGAGAACAACTGTTATGGCAGTAAGTGACGAATTTAAAAAAGCAGTTCGAGCAGGGCGATTTGCCGATGCTCTGGTGTTAGCCCTGGGTAACGCCGTTGAATTGAAAATTACCACTTGGGTTGCGTCGGCCACCGATGCCGCTCCGATGGCTGCCGAACCCGGTCATCGCCTGCACACGCGGATTAACCTCATTGGCGGTGAAATCGAAAATGAAGTGGGCGATCGCTTTATTGGTAATGGCCCTTACACTGAACTCCAGAAATTTCATCATCAGCAAGTTCTCGAAGGCAACAAAACCATTCAAAAAAACCTTCAGAGCTTGTCGGCTTTATTTCGGGTACTGATCGCCCTCAAAGAGCATCAAGCCAACCCCGATGAACCCCTCACCCTACCCGACATCGATCTTCGCGCCCTCGCCGCTACCCCGGTAACGGCAACACCCGCCGAAACACCCACGGCTAAAACCGCCGACTCTCCTCTCAATGACACTTGGGAGAACTTAGCCGTTGTTGCCGATCTCACCCCAGAAGTCCAACCCAGCAACGAACTTCCCCCAATTCCTGAAATTCCGTCTCCCCCACCGCCAGAAGCCCCGGTTTCTGAACTAGAAATTGAAGATTGGGAGGGCGTTTCAACCCCGGCTTTTGCAGAAATCCCAGAAGTCGCGATCGCGGACGAAGAAGTTTTTAGCGCCGAAGATTTCACGCCACCGCCGGATAAGGTGGAGCTAGAAACCCCAGAACCCCCTGTTGACGAAACCCTTTCTCCAGACAACGAAATCGAAGATTGGAACGACGAAGACTTCGAGCAAATTGCCACAGAAATTTCTGAAACGGCTCCTCCGGTTTTAGATTTACCATCTACCACTGAAAGCGATGAGGATGATTGGGATGTCTTTGACGAAGAAGTCAGCGACGAACCCACCGAAACCGCAAAATTGGCGTTAGATATTCCTGAAGAAAGTTGGGACGACTTTGAAGAAATGCCCCCAACAGAACTGATGCCGTCCGAGTCAGATGCTTCTGTAGAAACAAATGAGGAAGATTGGGATGAGTTTGAAGACAGTTCTACCCCAGAAACAACGGAAACCCCA
>JBKHDX010000220.1:0-7763 GCA_046541115.1 Spirulinaceae cyanobacterium
CTAAAAAACCGAGTCAGTGGCGATCGCCCTTTGACTCGGCAGATTTTTGAAAGCTCAATGAGGACTAAGCAAAGTCCACTTGGAAAATAATGTCGTTGTAATCTAAATCGCCGCCACCGGGCAAATCTTCAAACCCGAACACATTGTTCCCGAGCAAGCGGATGTGATCGACTCCATCGGGATTTGCGCCGATGTAGGGGAAGTAGGCTTGCGGCCCGGCTCCTGCGACATTATCGGGGTTCTGGCTGAGAAACTCTGCAACACTAGCATTTGCAATCATAAACGGTGCATACAAGGCATCGCTTTCGAGCAAGGCAGGGACAGCCCGCGTCGATTGATTCGATACGCTGAGAATCAGGGTTTCAATGCGATTGGCCATGGCCGCTTCGGCATAACCTGCTTGACCCGGAGCAATCCCATTAACTGTACCGCTTGCATCGTCAATACGATACAAACTCACCAAATTATTAAAAGCCGCTTCTCGATAAACTGTGAAGGTTGCCGAAAGTTGTTGTCCGGTAAGGTTAGCGGGGGTATTGCTGTTGAGTAAGTCCAGCACTTCTAAACCCTGCTGTTGCAACTGACCGACCCCCAAGGGAACATTCGCCCCAGTTTGCTGGATATTCACGAAGACATCCTCAAAAGTACCGTTGCTGTCATCGTCAAACCGCAGATTATATTGACCGCCACCAAGATCGTTAACCCGGAGACTGCCTTGATTGCCAACACCCAGGATGACTTCGCCCCCTGGCGGTTGCCCGGCTAAGACGGCATCGGTAGTACCGTTGCGGACGAGATAAAAGGCAAAGCGATCGCCCGCTTGAAAATCTAAAATCCCGTCTTGTTGACCGATATTAAAGTTATTCGGGCGAAACGGATGAGCCGAAAAGAGGATTTTAGACCGGGCGATCGCGGCTTGCACATACCCCGAACTTCCTGGGGTTAAGTTGCCAATATTGCCCGCCGCATTATCTACTTTAAATAAGCCAACTTCATTAAATAAATTGGTATTTAATTGGGTCAACTGATACAACAAATTGGTTGCCCCGTTATTGGCTCCCACCGTGAAAATGTTATCGCCATTGACTTGTAGCGCTCCTTGGGGGGCTGGCCCCGGCCCTGGCCCTGGCCCTGGTGGTGGTGGGGGCGGGGGCGTGACAACACCTTGATTTTGGAAAAAGTTAAGTTCTGCCCCCAGCCGCGTACCGACAAAAGGATCGGGTAGGCCGTCATTATCGACATCTGCGAAGGCTGGATAAGCTTGTTCAAGGGCCTTGGTTCCATTTAAAGCATTAAAGGGATTATCCGCCCCCGTAACTTCTACATAGTTCGGAGCATTTGCTGTACCGTCGTTTCTAAAGTAGCGAATCGTGCCGACATTGCCCAACTCAGTGACAGCTAGAAAAGCATCAACATCGCCATCGCCATCGACATCGGCAAAAGCCGGGACAGCCCGACTGTTGGGTTGTAACGTGACGCTGGCAAAAGGAGAAGTGGCGGTACTGACGGTATAGGGGTCTCCGGCGGCAGCGGGTGGGTCGTAAATTTTCACTGGATCGGTATCTGTACTGCCCTTAGTTCTGGCTCGTCCGACAATTAACTCAATGATGTCATCACCATCTATATCGGCAAAGGTAGGACTGGCGTAGCTTCCTACTCCTCCTGTTCCTGTGTTGACATCGTTTACAACATCAAAGAGATTAGTTGCCGTCAGACCGCCAAAAGTAGGGTTAGTCGCATTACCGGTATTATCGGTGGTATCATCTGTATTTTCAATCAGGTTAACGGTTCCGTCATATCTCCCGAAAATCAAGTCGAGGTCGCCATCTCCATCAATATCGAATAAGACCGGGGTTGAAACATTTTCGTCTTCGTCGATCGGAGGTTCTGCAACGGCTTTATTGTAAGTCTCAAAAGGATCATTAGCTCCCGTTAGCTCGGTGAAGACGGGATTGGTCACTGTCCCGGTATTCTCGAAATAGCGTAATATACCGTTGTTTACACCGACTACGGCATCAAAATCGTCATCCCCGTCCAAGTCTCCAAAGGTGGGGGCTTGGAGGTAATCACCAGCATCTAGGGAGGTAGGTTGTTGTTGAAATGTCAGCATAATATTGCGATCGCAAGTCTACTTAAGGATTAATGTTCAATATGCAGTTTTTTGGAAAACGCTCCTTTCAACCTGGGGGAATGGCGGTGCTGAATCGATAAGCCATATTCACTCCTCAATTAATATTATTTGCGATCGCGAAATCTAGGAAAAATTCACACCTTCTAGTCGCAGCCATTTTGGGGCGATCGCGCCAGAATGTATTTGTTTTATCTTTTTTGGGCGAAACTGTCAACTCTCAGATTCTTTCTAGAATGGGCTAAACGGTGAAATCTGGGAAAATTTGACCCAAGGAAGGAGAAGAAGGGGCTGATGGATGAGTGAAATTCGGATCGATGGTGATGGTATAGCAAATTTCATCGGTTTTGAAACCTAGGGCCATGGGTCTTCGCACGTTAGCTAAGGTTTGTACGTCGTAGAGTTCCCCAATCACCCCTTCAATATCGATCCAATGATCGATATTACCCGTTTTAAGATTAATGATTTGTAAGCCGCAGCGAGGATTTGCCCCTTTGGCCGCTAACCGATCTTGCAGTGGTAAATCGGTAAACACGCGATCGCCCCTCGGTTGTGATAAGGCTACAATCGCCCAATCTTGATGAAAACTCAAGCCGCGTAAATAACCCGGGCAAAACGCGATCGCTTCAAAATTACCACTTTCTAAGTCAATATAACCGAGTTCCCCCGTTCCCGATTGCAAAACCCACAATTTTCCTTGATACCAACGAGGAGAATGGGGCATCGAGAGACGATCGGCAATAATCTCGTTCGTCGCCACATCGATAATACAACCGCCTTGCTGTCGTTGCGATCGCCATCCTGCGGCTACATCCGAACGACTCAGGGCTGTCACATAGCGAGGTTGACCGTTAACCAAAGCTAAACCATTGAGGTGACAGCGATCTTCAGGAACCAGTTTTTCAATAAAGGGTGGTTTCCATAAGGGGGTAAAGCTGTAGCGATCGCTCGTTGTGGCCAAACAACTATACAACGTATTGACAAAAACCACGCGATCGTTGCTATCTACTGCAATATCGTGAATATCCAATTCTCCCGTTGTATAAGCCACTTGCGGCACATACAGGCGATCGAATCCATCTTGCCACATCCCCTGCGGCACAATATTTTCCAACTGCCAAAGTTGATAGCGGCTACTTAAAAATAAGCGATTTGCCCCTATCCCCAATCCCATCGCTCGTTCAAACAAACGCTCAAACAAAGACAAGCGTCCGTCGGGCTTCAACCCCATCAAAAACAAGCGATGAAGGCGATAAGTGGTAAAAGCAAAACTAACTTGCTGTTCGTATAGCCAAGGAATACAGTAACGAGAACAAGTAACAACAACAGGAGGTGTAGAGGCGTTAGATTCAGTCACTGTATGATTAATCGACGGCTGGCAATTTGAGCAAAATAAAGACCTTCCACAAGTTAGCTTATTGCCTTGACTTTTTCAAGGCTATTCGTCCTTTGTCCTTGGTCATTTGTTGTTGGTTGTTTGTTATTGGTTATTGGGTTTCACTTCATTCTACCCAACCTACTGCCCAAAAACTGATAACTGATTACTGATAACTGACCACTGAAAAAACCCCCCTGCTAACCGCAAGGGGGTTTTTAGAATGGAGCCGAGCAGAGTCGAACTGCTGTCCAGACTGGGTACTAACTTTTCGCTCATTCACAGGCTTAGTCCTTTTTACCCGTAGGACGGGGATCGCCGATTATCCCTGGCGACGGGATTCTCTAACAAAGTCTTTGCTACTCAACAGGTTAGAGACTGTGAAGTAGCGCATCCGTTGGGGTTGTGTTCGTAGTCCTTAACGGAGTCAAACTACAAACGCTCGAAACCTATGAGAGGTTATTTTTAGGCAGCTACAGGAGCTGCTTTACGAGCAAAAGGAACGATGTTGTTCGCAGTTACAATTTGTTTGAGCCTTGGATTTACGAGAGGAGACTCACTCTCGACCTGCATCACGAATAAGCTTTATTCAGCCTGTCGAAACCATTACGGCCCCGTGCTGCGCTTTATTCGCGTTATCTCTATTATAGCGATCGCATCCGAAAACGACAAATCCTACCGCCCCCAAAATTACCAAGCTGCGATATTTTTCTGTAACAAAGAAGAAATCGCTTTGAGGTTATTGCGGCGTGGGGTATGTTGTCGTCGGTCTAAAATCCTTTGATAGAGGGCTTCCAGACTCGTAACATTTTTCCGGAGGGTGTAACAATCTTCCACCCGTTGACGGGCTTTTTGGCCGTAATCTCGCAGCAGGGATTCAGGACAATCGCGAAACTTTTGCAACCAAGGTTTAAGTTGAGGCGTAACATTTTTGGTATCGAGAACAATGCCCACTTCTTCGAGAACTTCTCCATCAGCCCCCGCATCAGTCGCAATACAAGCGACATTACAAGCCATGGCTTCGAGGAGGGACAAAGATAAACCCTCCACCAAAGAGGGCAAAATAAACACATCTGCCGCTTGCAAAATATTAATGCGTTGTTGTTCGTCCCCTACATAGCCTAGCCAAATAATGCCATCTTCCGGGCCGTAATAAGTCATCAGTAAAGATCGTAACGGACCATCTCCCACAATGACCAACTTACAATCGGGTCCCATTTCGACTTGTTTCCAGGCTTTGAGGAGAGATTCGACATTTTTTTCCGCCGAAATCCGCCCTTGATAAACAAACAAGCGTTTAGCCCCAAATGTTTGTTTCAATGCACAATCACAGGTCACCGAAGGCAAAGAATGGGGGTGAGATGTGTATTTTGTTTCGTCTACCCCATTGGGAATCACTGCGATGCGATTGGGGGGGACTCCCAGATGAATCAGTTTTTCGCGCTGACGTTGAGAAAAAACAATAGTGCAGTCGTAGTGAGCCAAGAAGGGGGCGTATAGTTGGTACATGAAATGCTGCGTCCAAGAAGCCAAACTGCGACTTTGACTGTCGAAGGGGGGATGAAAAGTGGCAATCAAAGGTAAATCCAGGTCGGCGCAAATTTCGGGTAAGCGAAAATCGAGGGTGGATAAGGTTAGGGAAGCGTGAACTAAATCCGGTTGGCGGTCTTGGAGCGATCGCGCCAACATTTTACCCGATCGCGGCACGGGAATTGTATAAACCTGGGAAGTGAAAAGAAAAGGGAGAGTCACATCCTGGTTTTCAAAGGCTTGGCCGGGTTGAGCTTCTGTTGGGGCAAAATGGATAAAACTTACCCTTTTGTTTCGATTTTTAAGTTCGTTGGTAATTTCTCGACTGTAGGTGACATTACCGCAAAAGGGCGTTTTTTTTCCTAGCCAAGCAATATGCATTCTGACGATCGGGTTTAGGGTTTAGGGGGTATGAATAGCCGGATCATAAAAATAGCCAGCCTCAAGCTTCACAAGAGGGGCGATTGCGCCAAGCCTAAGTTTAAGTCTCTGTCTGCGGGGACGCAACCGATCCTGTACGGGAAATATACCAGGTTAGGAGTCCCCCTGCCAGGACAAGTGTCGCCAAACCCCATAAAACCCATTGCAACCCGAAAAAGGTTTCTGCTACACCCGCCAGGGCTAAAGGTAAGCTCAAGGCAATATTAACGGCGTTGTTTTGCAAGCCGAACACTTTACCGCGCATTTCTTCTGGAGTTTCGGCTTGGATAGTGGTCTGCATAGGAACCCCCATCATTGCCGCAAACGCCCCCAGAGAAGCGGTCATGGTTAACGCTAACCAAAGGTATTCCGTGGATAAAGATAACCCAATCAACGATCCAGCGACTCCTAAAGCACCCCACAGCCCCAATTGAACGTTAGAGAAGCGTTGTCCCCAGTGACCGAGGATAAATGCCCCTGCGCCCATTCCTACGCCCCCTGCGGCCAAGAGAAAGCCAAATTGCTCGGCCTTGATACCGGGGATAATTTCAGCTAAACGCACCGCTAATACGGCTAAAGCCGCAAAAACGGAAAATAAGATCGTGAGTTGAATCAAGGCATTGCGAACTTGGTGATTTTTACCGAGATAGCGAAGACCGTCCCCAATATCTTGAAAAACATGGGGTTGTTTTTTGGGAATCACTTGATTTTTTTCCCCGGTTTTGAGCAAAATTAGCACGAGTCCTGCGATCGCATAAGAACCACCTACAACGACTTCTTTGCCAAAATCCCAAGTTACGCCTAAATTGGCTAAAAAGCGCTCGGTTAATTCTAATAAAGGTTCGCCGACAGCAAAACCGACAATCAACAATGCCATCATGGTTGTTGTGTACAACGAATTAGCCGGCAGCAAATTCCGCCGCTTCACAATCAAGGGAATCGCTGCTTGTTCGGCGGGGGCAAAAAACTGGGTGAGGGTAGACACCAAAAAAGTCACGATCAGCAACACCCAAAAGCCCAAGGGTATCCCCAAAACGGGGGTATCATTTTGGGATAACCACAGAAAAAGCGGCAGCAGCAGTACAAGAATGCCCCTGATCAGGTTAGAAATCACTAAAACGCCTTTTTTTGACCAACGATCCACATAAACCCCGGCTAAAGAGCCAAATAAGACCGCCGGAATGGTAAAGGCAATCATGACCGCCGATACCCAACCGCTAATGCTTTGATTCGCCGCTTGAAAGCGACTGGCAATCAAGGCAATCATTAATACCAGATACACTTTATCTGCCAATTGCGAAAAAATTTGTCCGCACCATAACAGTAAAAAGCGACGATTTTTGAGGACAGGGGCAAATCCGCCTTCAAGTTGAGGTGGGGCCTCAGTCTTTGTTGTTGTTTCGGAGTTGTTCGTTTTTGGGTCTGGAGAGTTTAGGGTTGTCTCGGATTCAAACAGTTGCATTCTAAATTTCTAGGTATTTGTCGAAAATAAAAGGATTCTTAAAACTCTGTTACATATAAAGTATCAAGTAATGCGGCCGAACGAATCGTCTTATCGAGGTGGTATTGGCTATAATCCCGCAAAATCCTCTCGACCCGCAGCCAGGAAGTCTTGAACTCTTGGGTTTCTGGGGGAGTGTCGAGGTCGATTAAATCAGCAGCAGTAAGTTTTTGTAAAAGCTGAAGTTCAATATTGTTGAGATAGCGGTCAATGCGAGGCCGGGTTAAGGATTGGGAGATCGCGCGGGCCGGGTCAAGGGGTTCTGATGCGATCGCGCCCCCGGCTTCAAAGCTAAACTGGATACGATCTTGAGTGGGAAGCGATCGCCCCGTCAGACAACATTGATGCACTTGGGGGGCAAGTCCGGCTAAGGCCAAAATGTGAAATGTACCGTGAGCCAGACGAGACAAAATGGCCTCCGGAGAACTTTGAGCAATGGCGCTAATACGGCGCAAATGCTCGTTAAATACATCATACAATTCCGTTTGCGCCTGCTCGCTCAACCCCACTGCCAACACTAATTCAGCGAGATATTGACTCGCGGTGAGTTTGCCCAAATCCCGACTGAGACGGGGATAAGATTCGAGGGTGTCGGCTTGGATAATTTTATCAAGCGATCGCCCCTGCACCATCAGCAATTCATTCACCACAAACGGCTCAACTCGCCCCCGCAAGCGGGATTTCTGTTTTCTCGCCCCTGGTGCAACAGCGCGAACAATGCCCCATTCAGAGGTGAGGACAGTTACTAAACAATCCATCTCCCCAAAGGGCATATTTTTTAAATTAATGCCTGTGGCTTTATAGGTTTG
>JBKHDX010000221.1:0-7651 GCA_046541115.1 Spirulinaceae cyanobacterium
AATTTCAACGCTAAAGTTAACCCGTCTGCAATGGGAAGTAAACTAATTTTGACCCGGCTATCTTGCGCCAATTTTTCATTAAACGCTCGTATCTTTTTAGTCCGATTATCTTGTACTTCCGGGTCAGCCACACGCCCCGACCACAATACATTATCAATGGCAATTACGCCCCCCGGACGCAATAATTGTAAAGCTTTTTCGTAGTAGTTACTATAGTTACTTTTGTCCGCATCAATAAAGGCAAAATCAAAAGTATTACTATGATTTTCAGCAATAAGTTTATCTAGAGTTTCCAAGGCTGGCGCAAGCCGCAAATCAATTTTTTCTGCGACCCCTGCTTGCTGCCAGAATTGTTGCGCGATCGCGGTATATTCTTCGCTAATATCACAAGCAATTACTTGACCATCTGGGGGTAAGGCTAAAGCCACAACCAAGGCACTATAACCTGTAAATACGCCAATTTCTAAGGTTTTTTTGGCGTTCAAAACCTGGACTAAAAATGACATAAACTGCCCTTGTTCCGGGGCAATTTGCATCACAGCCATAGGCTGTTTTGCCGTTTCGATTCGTAGCTGTTTTAAAACTTCAGATTCTTGGACAGAAACGGACTGAATATAATGCAGTAGGGAATCATTAAGACTGATTGTTTTAGAAGACATAATTGTGTTTACCTGTGAAATGAAAATACCATATACCCAGAAATTATTATAATCTCGTTTCTTGGTTCTACCCAGGGATGCAAAAATGAGGATTACCCTCGATTCTACAATAGAAATTTTATCAAGAAAAATCTAAATGCGTATTTACCCTTGAGATGAAAATACCATATACCCATAAACTATGATTCTATTCCGTAAGCGATAACAATTTGTTGTCAAAAATATTAGACTTAGGGCTAGTTCCGAGCTATAATATTAATTTAAAATAATAGCCAATATAAAGCGCGATCGCATTAACGATAAACCCTAATTATTTTAATCTAAAAATTCCTTTAATTCACAACAGCGCGGATGATTGAACCCTGGCAAAACCCCACCATTATTGCACACAGTCAACTGCTTCTCAATAGCTTTCAGCATTGGACAGGGCAGGAATTATTCAAAGTAACCGGAACCCCAACAGAACAAGCCCACCAGCTATTTTACGCCCCTTTTGTCTTAGTTTCCCACAACACAGAAGACGACCCCATTTTCAACTACGGCAATCAGCAAGCCTTGGCTTTGTGGGAATTAAATTGGTCTGAGTTTACGCAAATGCCTTCGCGCAAAACGGCTGAACATACACTCAGAGAAGACCGTCAGCGTTTGCTACAAGACACCGCCGCTAAAGGGTTTGGAGAGTTTGCCGGGGTGCGGATTTCGAGTACCGGAAAACGTTTTAAAATTAAACGGGGCTTGCTGTGGAATGTAGTAGATAAAGAGTCTCGCTACTGCGGTCAAGCTGCCACCTATAACGATTACGAGTTTATATGAAAATTTTAGCCGGGGGAGTCCTCGCGTCTTTTATCACTCTGAGTCAACCCGTCTATGCCCTTCCCCAAGCCAATGTAGACGCAGTTGCCCAACATCTTATCGGTGTTATGGATACCTCAGCCCAAGCCGAACAAATTTCAGACATTCCTAGGGTCCGCATGACCACCTGTGAAGTCACCGTAGAGGGCGCAAACGGGCGCTTTTTGTACCAAGAACAAGCCCTTACCCGCAACCTCGACCAACCCTATCGCCAGCGTTTTCTACGTCTCAGCTTGGGCGATGACGGCGAAACCGTCGAATCTCGCACCTACACCCCAGAAAATCCCGAAACCTGGATAGGTTTGTGCGAACAACCCAGAGTTGAGCGAATTGTCGGGCGCGATCGCATCACTGATGGCAATTGTAGCGTTTATCTCGTTCCCTGGCACAATCTCTACATTGGTCACACCCAACCCGGCGGTTGTCCGGCAGACTTTCGCGGCGCAGTCAAAGTCACCAACACGATTGTACTACACAGCGCAGGCATGAACACCTGGGATCGCGGTTTCAATGCCCAAGGGGAACAAGTGTGGGGGGCAGAGTCTCGTCCTTATCAATTTCGCTGGCAGGACAGCTAAAACCCCGGTTTCTTGAAAAAACCGGGGTTTTGTTTACTTAAATCTCATCCCAACCGCTAATTCCCGACGACATCACATAGCTTGTTACCGTCGCTTCAAAGAAATTAGACTTCGTATTGCCATCTTTTTTCGTATCCGAAAAACGCTCTAAATGAGTGTAAGGACTCTTTTGGTATTTGGCATCTTTGTACAAAGATTCTAAGCCAATTGCCCGTAAACGAATGTTGGCAAGATACTTAGTATATTGTTCCGTACTTTGTTCGGTAATTCCCAAAATATTATTACCGACAATATGATTTGTCCATTGACATTCATGCTTTACGGCTGTATCAAACATTTCGTAAATCATATCTACAGAATGGGGGAAAACCTGCATGGCTTCTACTACCACTCGTTGATACAAACGAACGTGCGATAACTCATCCTTTATGTTCAAGTAAGTTCGCTACGCTTACCCCGCCTTTATAAGGCTGCTGTCCGTCACCGAACAGAACAGACTATATCATTATCCCTTAAAGGGATACCTCCCGTTTCGGAGCGCTTGCTCCTACGCTGTTATCAGCTAGTCGTTGCACCTTGTCTTCCTTAATTTCCCAGATTTTTTTCCACATCCGCTTGGCGCGAATATGACTTACAGTAGACGGGTTTACACTATATTTTTCAGCAACTATATTTAACAATAAAAAGGAAGACCTTGGCTCAGGATTGTCTTAATTTGGTGTATTAAGATGTCCCCTGAATTAGAGAGGTTTTTCAATCAGAATTACTCCTGAAAGCCGCTATAAGTATTAACGGTTAATCATCTTGAACACATCTGCACTCCCCGGCATTAACATTCGGGAGGCTAGATTGTAGAAGAAGATAAAACCATTGTAAAAATACATTCCCTCTAGCAAATAATCAGCCATGAGAGCGATGAAATAGTTTTCTTGGGTAGGATTAGAAACGTATTTTTGATATAATCCCGCCACAAATTCACAACGACCCAATAGCACTTTATCGGTGCGCCAAAAATCATAAACTTCTTGGCGACGTTCTGGGGGAATAATACTTTCAATTAAGTATTGATAGCTGTGATTGTGCATGGCTTCTTGGGAAATTTGTTCGGCCATACATAAGCTGATTTCCGGTGCAGTCACGCTGCTTTTAATGTGTGGAATATTGCAAGTTTGAACCGAATCAAGAAAGGTTAAATAACTCAAGATTCCTTCATAAGCATAGCGTTCTTCTGGGGTTAAGTTCCAGTAATCAACGACATCTTGGGTTACGTCTAATTTTTGCGGAATCCAGAACTGCTCCCGCATTTGCATATATAATCCAACGGCCCAAGAATAGCGGACATCGTTGAGTTGCATGAGGTTTGTGGTTTCCCCAAACCACATGGTTCGATGAGCAACATCATCATTGCCTTGAGGGTTGAAAATGGGGCTGACAGGCATTGCACCCGCTTGGTTAATCGTAGGCGAAAATGGAGTCATACTTGCCGATTTTTACAAACAAAAAGTCAGGTCTACGGCTCGTATTATAACAAATGTAATTGGGGAGGTTCGGATTTTAAAATAAAAAATAAACAATCTATAATTATATTTTTAAATATAGGGAAATTTGGTAATGTAATTACTAAAAGAAAAGAGTGAGAAAAACTCACTCTACAAAAACTTTTTCCGACAATTACAGCAATTTAATTGGCACAAGAAATACAGCCTTCGGTGGCATCTTTGTAGGCATCTTTTTGAACCGTTCTGATGTAGTAAATTGCTTTACAATCGGATTCCCAAGCTAACATCAAAGTGTCAAAAATATCTTTAGCTTTGAGGCTGCGTTCGGGTTCGTCGGGGAAGTAAACGCCAGCATTAAGATTGAAAACTAATTCCATTGAAATCCCGGTATCAATCCATTTTTGAATGGTGGCAACTGCTTTGATTACGGTGTCTTGAGGAAGGGATTTGTTTTCAGCATAATACCAGAAGCGATCGCCAATAAAGGGAGGTGCAATGGGAACTGTACCTTTGGCCCATTTATCGTAGAAGAAACGGCTGTAAACGGGCAATACAGAGGCGGTACAGCCTTGAACGAGGGAGGAGGAGGTATTGGGCGCGATCGCGGTAATATGACTGTTACGAATACCGTAGAGTTGAATCAGTTGGGATAATTCTAACCAGCGATCGCCCTGGGTGGCATTTTCAGTAAACCATTCTACAGGTTTTGCGCCAATCAGATGTCCTTTACTCCACTCACTCCCCGCAAATGCCGGATAAGCCCCTCTTTCTTTAGCCAATTCCATCGACGCATGAGTACAGTAATAACCCACATCTTCAAATAAAGCGTCAATTTCGGACAGGTGATTGTAAGACAAACGGCGCTTCGCTAACCAATCTGCTAATCCCATCGCGCCAACGCCAATGGTACGATAACGGTTGTTATGGGCTTCACTTTCAGCGAAAGGTGAAGTCGTGATTTCGATGGTATTGTCGAGAATCCTAACGGCTAATTGGCAGATTTCTGGTAATTCCTCAGACTCGATATTAGCCAAGTTTAAAGAATCGAGGTTGCAGGTGTGGGCAAATTGTCCTGGTGTAACATTAGACCAGGATTCACAACACAAATTTACCCCAGGAATGTACCCTTCATGTTGGTTAGGATTGGCCTTGTTAATCGTATCTTTGAAGGCAATATAAGGCATTCCCGTTTCCACTTGGGAACGCATAATGTTTTTGAACAATTCCCGCGCTGAAACTTTCTTATAGAGGGTGAGTTTGGGATTTTTGCTGTCTAGGTTTGGATTAGGTTCGCTGTCGAGATTGGCTTCGAGATGACGATAAGCTTCCTCGAATTTGCTTCCCCAAAGTTCGGCTAATTCAATACCAAATTTCTCCCGCACTTCATAAGGGTCTAGCAATGTCCAGTCTTGTCGATCCCGGACGCGACGCATAAATTCGTCAGTGACGACTAATTGGGGGAAAATATCGTAAGCTTTACGGCGTTGATCCAACTTGCCACGTTCAACCTAGATCGCTACTCTAAGCCCGTTTGAAAATCAAACCGCTTGCACTTTCACACAAGATCAGACTATATCTTCTTCCGTTCGTATCTTTAAAAGTAACGGAGGTCGCCTGTTTTCTTCCCGCTTAGGAATACTTTAGTCTTTGAAGTTTTTACCATTAAAACCTGGTAATTTACCTGCTGATTGCCCATTTTTAAAAGCAACTGTTTTACAACTTTTGCTTTATCCTTTAACTTTTTTCTGCTCTCGCTCCAGGACGTTTATCGTTACCGATTCCGCTTTGGCATAAAGGCTTTAGGGGTTTCCAGCAATTAAGGCGATTTTCACTAACAAGTTACCTTGCTAGGCGGCAATCAATTTACCGTTTTCGGTTTGCATCTCTAGAAATTCAGGGACATCGAGATGCCAGTTATCTAGACTTACCGTGACAGCCCCAGCGCGTCTTCCCATGTATGTTCAATTAGAGTCGCTACTTCTAACCCGTCCTTTTGGACTGCTATCTGTCACCAGATAGATCGGACTATATCTTAATCCCAAAGTATGGGATTCTCCCTGTTTCCACTGTCAATCGCTTACAGTGTAGTGTAAAGACGTTTTAAATAACGTTTTTACATTTAGTCTCTGAACCTTCAAAGTGTTTTGACTTTGCTTGGCTGCTGATTGTCTCATATTGTGCGCTGATAACTAACATGAGAGTTCCCAGCAATTAAGGGAGTGTTTCACAATGATTTACACCATTGAGGGGCAGAAAAATTTACCCTGATTCACGGCGATCGCGGTATCGTTAAGCAATTTAATCCAAGGAATCACACCACCAGAGGCGTTGACTTTTCCCATCACCCAGCTACCGGTGGCGCGAATGCGAGAAACATTCACCCCCACACCGCCGCCATTTTTAGAAATGCGGGCGGTGTTGGTCAATTCGCCGTAAATGGACTCTAAGTTGTCTTCCATGGCGGTAATGAAGCAGGAAGACAGAGAACCTTTGGGAACGCGCAAATTCGCCAAAATCGGCGTTGCCAGGGAAATTTTACGGGACGCGATCGCTTCATAAAACTTTCTTGCCCAAAATAAGCGTTTCTGGGGGTTCTCAGGGATAGCCAGTAGCAAGGCACAGGTTAACAGGGCTTCCTGGGGCAATTCGTTGTCGAGGAGGTAACGTTTCGAGAGGAGTACCGCCCCAGCATAATCGTAATCTAAATCCCAATCGGCATTAATCCAAGTTCCTGCTTCTGTGAGTTCTGCTTCGCTATAGGTGAGAATATTGCGGTCATATTGATTTTCTGCGACTTTAGCTTGGACAGTACGACAATAATCGCTGTACTGATAGCCGCGATGGACTTGAGTATCTTTCCACAAACTCCAAACGTGCAGCCTTCCTGCTACATAGCGCCAATCCGGTTCTTCGGGAGAACACATTTGTAGGGCGCAGTCGATGAGGTTGTCTTGGATTTCGCGAGTGGTTACGCCGTTACGGAGTCGGGTTGTCAGGGCTGCTTCTAGGGCGATCGCGTTCGCTTCTAGTCCTTCACAAGCCCAATGGACAACCTTGCGGATTTTGGTAACATCTAAAGGCGCAGTTTGTCCATCCCGTCGAATGACGTGAATATTTTGGCGATTGGTTGTAGGGGTTGACTGAGGGATCGTTTGTGGCATAGAGACATACGAATAGCGTTTAACGACGGCAATTTCCACGCTACATCTAGTAGGAAAAGCGGCATTTAGCCCCCCTTTTCCACTAGCTGTAGCGCTTTATGGAATTATTGCTAACTAACTACTTTACTGTATTTGTCTATAGCGGTCAAAGCTAGAAAAAACCGGGAAAATAAGCTATATTAGGGCGCGGAATTTTGCTAAAATTTTTGGATTCGAGTTTGCGGGCGATCGCGGGGTTTTAGTATAAAGCAATACAGCAAAATTGAGGCGTAAGAGAAAAGCCCCCCAGGGGGCAACAGTCGTGAAACTATGTGTTAGATTAGTTAATTCAAATACAGATTTTGTTGTTTTCTTATGCCAGTTGTTGCCCAAGACCTCACCGCTTTAGACGATCAACTGTCCCAACGGTTCATCGAACTCGATCCGATGGGATACTTCATCATCTACATCGATCGCGATCGCGGTTTGATTTGCGCTGAACACTACACCAACAACATCAACGAGAAAGGGTTAGCCGTCGATCCTGAAACCGGAGAACCCTTCCCCTGCGACCAAAAGCTCGAACGCAAGCCTACCGCGACGTTTACAGGCAGAACCGCCAAAGAAATCGGCATTAAAATTACCGAAGAAACCAAGCCCTGTCCCCTCAGCAGTTTTGACCATGCTTTGTATCTCGGTCGCGAGTTTGTCAAAGCGGAAATGGCTTTGGTCGGGGACAGCGATTACATTCAAGATTAGTTAGTCCTTTGTCATTGGTCATTCGTAACCAGTTAAACTGACTCGAATTTTGTCAAACTCTGTAGGGGTGAGGTTTCCTCGCCCAATTTTGTGTCAATGTAATGACAAAAGCTGTAGGTTGGGTAGAACGAAGTGAAACCCAACAAAGCGTAAGCTTGGACGGG
>JBKHDX010000222.1:0-7604 GCA_046541115.1 Spirulinaceae cyanobacterium
ATCAGTCATCAGTCATCAGTGTTTTGGGGCAATCGGCAATCGGCTTGTAGGGGCGGGGTTTCCCCGCCCAATAACCAATAACCAATAACCAATAACCAATAACCAACAACCAACAACCAACAACCAACAACAAATTAGCAATTTTTGTTCTCGATCTCCCGAAACTAATACTAAGATTTAGATCAAAAGATACAAAAACTTGTTGAGGAGTGATGTTAAATAAATCAACCTATTTCTACTGCGGGTTAGTTAGTAGCCTTGGAATTGCTGCTTTGGCCGCCTCACCTGGGACAGCCCAAACCCAAACGGATGTAACCAATCTCGCGATTTCCAATATCGCGGCCCGGGTTCAACCCAATACCTTCATCAATGCCCCTGAATCGATGGCAATGAGTATTGATGATGAACTCCTGAATACGGCATCTCGCTTTACCAGCGCCAGTCCTAGCCTTTTACCTCAAACCCCTGCACCCGAAGCAGTTTCTCCTGTGGGGCCCAACCATACCACCTCGAACCATTCTGCGGAGGTTTTGGTCGCGTATCAAGGTAATAGTCCTGTTCCAGGTTCTCTGATGACTTCGGTTGATGGCTTATTTGCCCCCACCGATTTTGGTTTAGAACCGACTCAACCGGATATTGCTCAAGTTCCGGTTGTGCAGCGACAACGGACTTCTCTCAATCGCCTCACGACCCAATCCTACAGCTATATTGGCTTGGGTGGGAATATTGGCATTTCGGATAATAACAACGAAACTTCCCTCGGTCGCGGTAGTTTTGTGGTCAATGGTAAAGTAGGCTTGTCCGAACGGCTTTCAGTGCGTCCGGCGGTGGTGATTAACGATGACGCAACCTTCCTAATCCCGGCGACTTATGATTTTAGGATTCCGACAGAAGACCCGTTGGTACTGTCTCCTTTTATTCCTTTTGCGGGGGCAGGTTTGGTTCTCAGCACAAAGGATGACAATCATGTTGGTTTCCTGCTGTCTGGCGGTGTAGATTACCGCATTTCTCCGAATTGGACGGCTAATGGCAGTCTCAATGTCGGTTTTCTCGATGAAGTGGATGTTGGCATTATTTTAGGGGTGGGTTATACGTTCCCCGGTTTGAATTTCTAATATCCTTTAAAAACCCGGTTTTTGAAATAAACCGGGTTTTGATTTTGTATTCAAATTAATTACGCGGGAAAACACCGTTAGTTTGACCTTGACCGGGGAAAATGCCATTGGTGTTGCCTCTCCCTGGAAACTGGGTCAGCCCTTGATTGGTATTTCCTAAGCCCATACTGCCAGAAGGAACTACAACCGAGGAGTTGAGTTGAACTTCTCCGGTGGTTAAACCCGAACGAATATCGAAGGAATTCGTCCCCATTGACGCGATCGCATCTTCGCGATTGGAATTTAAGGTAAACTCAAATTCAACCGTATCGATCTTACTGTCGGGAAAATCTGGGCGCGATCGCGACGGTAAACTGACTAAGGTTGGATTGGCAATCGTTGCTTGATTCAGGGGGGCTTGAGCGCTTAAAGCAGTGGCGATTTCGTTTCGGACGGCACTCAGCATCGGGTCATCCGTTGCTATTTCTAACTGAGTCAAATCTAACCCTGCGGTTAAGGGGCTGGTGTTGTAAAAGGTTTGCAGATCGAAATTATACACCCGTTCGATGCGATCGCCCACCACGGCTGCTATTTGACCGCCTTGCAACTCCACACTCTCGGTCGCATCCCCATTAAACGCCGTAATCCCGGAAGTGGTCAACGCCCCGATTAAGGTCGTGTCGCTTTCTTGAATGTAGCGCACAAACAACGCCGACCCGCTAATCCCAACCGCAGCATTGGGGGTGCGAACGCTGGTTCCGCCATTTCCCGGTTGAACCAATAATAACAGCGTACCATTGGCTAAATCCACCGATCGCAGGCGCGGTGCAAAGCGAAACACCGTTTGCTCTCCCAAACGAGCCAAAGAGTTATCGTTAAAGCGTAAATCGACCGTTGACCCGGTTGCAGTGGCTAAACTATCCCCCGGACGCAGGGTATCTGAAGTTCTGGCATTTCTGGGGTTTTGGTTTTGGGGGATTAATCGCACCCGATTACGAATGGCTGCGACTGTGGCTTGAGTCAGTGTGGTTTGTGACAGGGCTGTAGGCGATAATACTAAGATAGGTAAGGGGGCAATGAGTAAGGCGGCGATAAGAGGAAGTTGGCGAAACATGGCTTGTTCTCCTAAATAGCGAGCATCAAAAGAGGAGGCGATCGCAACTGAAATATTTATAAATTGAGTAAAAAACTATACTAAACTTTGCACCCTAGTTTCAGTATGACCCGATTTCCAGCAAATCGCCAACTTTGTGCTTCCATTTATTAAGTTTAATTTTGTTAAGATCGACAAAAAGAATCTGCGGGTTGAGCTTGCTCGTAAATCAAGCGTTGCACCTTAGCAATCGTGGGATTTAACTCATAGGTGCGTGGCTGACTATTCTTTAAAAAAGCTTGTTGTTCTTGCTCAATCATCGCCACATCTTGCTCAACCAAACCATCCAGTAACTTTTGAGCCGAACCAAACAAACTATCCTTAACAAAACGGCGAAATGCCACGGGAAGTTTATGCAATCGCCAAAAGGCATTTAAAGACGTAAAGTGAATTAAATAAGCTTTCGTTTGGGTTTCATTAATCGGACAAAATAAACAATAAATCTTAAAATCTTGTCCCAAGCTTGAAACCCAATGAGGATAAACATAACTCACATCCAAGGGTTCGGGATGCAGTCGTCGCAACGCCGGAAAAAAGAGTTGAGAAATCGACCAA
The DNA here is from genome assembly GCA_046541115.1 of Spirulinaceae cyanobacterium. Taxonomy (GTDB): domain Bacteria; phylum Cyanobacteriota; class Cyanobacteriia; order Cyanobacteriales; family Spirulinaceae; genus Jaaginema. The sequence continues at coordinate 2,803 of JBKHDX010000222.1, forward strand.
ATCTTATCAATTCGATAATAACTTTGGGCTTCGTAATGGGCATCTACTCTAGCTTCTTGGGTTTCAATATTTAATAACTTGGCTGAAGCCCAAGCTTGATAATCATCATGTAAATGACCGTGGTGCATATCCATCAAATTTTCGATCAAATAAGAATAATGCCCCGGACAATCAATCGTTGAAACCGTCGCAATATAATTTAAATGATCCCATTCAGGAACCCCCATCGGCTCAACTAAATCTGCATCTTCTTCCCCAAGAAACAACCAGACAAAACCATCTAATTCTCGGACTGGATAGCGACGAATTTGACAGTTAGGTAACTTCTGCTTTTCTGCTAAATAAGGAACCGCAACACAACGGCCCACTTCATTAAATTGCCAACCGTGATACGCACATTCTAGTTGACCCCGAACCACTTGACCTGCACTTAACTTAACTAAGCGATGAGGACAAACATCTTCTAAAGCTTGAATGGTTCCGGTTGCGTCGCGATACAATACAATTCCTTGTTTCCATAACGTTACACCCACAGGTTTATCCATTACTTCGGTACTACGAGCAACAACATACCAATAATTAGGGTTAATGCCACTGGTACGAATATCGGCTATTTTGTAAGCTTGGGTTTGCATCTTAAAACCGCTTCTAAAAACGAGTTTGAGTTCAATTTCGCTCTAGATTAACTAGCATAAATACGCAGAAATAGCAAGCTAATCGGCGCGATCGCGACAGACTCAGGAGCAATTGAACCCAAAAAAAGCGATACAATCAAAAACTAAAGATTCACTTTAGAATTGCCACGATCGAGAATTATGGTGACAAACCTCCCTTTTCAACTCGATGAAAAGAAAAATCTTCCTAATTTCAAGCTACCGACTTGGCTGCGGTAGCCACTGATAACTGATAACTGATAACTGATAACTGATAACTGAAATGACCCCCATTGACGAAGGTTATATTAAATACACCTGTGATTGGCAAAAAGCCCCGCCCCCTCCAGCAGATTGCCTGACCGACCTCAATCATTGGCGAGATAAACTGTATCAACTCGGCCTCATCGGCGTTTATGACAACGGTATTGGCTTTGGTAACATCAGCATTCGCGACACCAACCCCCATCAGTTCATCGTGTCGGGAACCCAAACTGGAGGACTGCCGAAGCTGACTTCTGCCCATTACGTTACAGTGACAGCCTTCGACCTCGATCGCAACTCTTTAACTTGCCAGGGAGCCATTAAAGCCTCCTCAGAATCCCTCACCCACGCTGCTGCTTATCAAGCGAATCCAAGTATCAATGCGGTGATTCACGTCCATCATCGCCCCTTGTGGGAGCGTCTCATGGACAAAGTACCCACTACGTCCCGCGATTGTGCTTACGGTACGCCAGAAATGGCTCGCGAGATTAGCCGCATTTGCCGAGATGATATTACAAAGTCCCCGAAAATTTTAGTGATGAGCGGCCACGACGAAGGCATGATTGCGTTTGGCCGTGATTTGCATGAAGCCGGAAAAATTTTACTCACTTTTTATCGCCAATCAAGCGTGATGTAAAGGAATGCGAATAATAAATTCTGTACCTTCATCGGGAATAGAATGACACTGAAGCCTTCCTTGATGGCGTTCGACGACGATTTGATAGCTAATGGACAAGCCTAAGCCCGTTCCTTTGCCGACAGGTTTGGTGGTAAAGAAGGGGTCAAAGATATTTTGCCGGGCTTTTTCTGGAATACCGGGGCCATTATCCCGAATGCGAACGATGATATAGCGGTCATCTTCGATTTCGGTACGAATACGGATTTGGGGTTTTTGGGGTTTGGCTTTTTGACCTACGCCAAATTCTTCGAGGGCATCAATGGCATTCCCCAGAATGTTCATAAAGACTTGATTGAGTTGGCCGGGATAACATTCGACTTTGCGGGGAATGTCGTATTCTTTGATGACTTCGATGGCCACAGGGCTATGTTTGGGCTTGAGGCGATGTTGCAGAATTAAGAGGGTGCTGTCTATGCCTTCTCGCAGATAAACGGGTTTGGCTTCAGATTCATCAAGGCGGGAAAAATTACGCAGGCTGAGGACAATTTGTTGGATGCGTTGGGTTCCGAGTTTCATTGAACCAATTAACTGGGGTAAGTCTTCGCGGATAAAGTCGAGTTCAATCCTTTCGGCTTTGGCGATAATTTCGGGGACGGGTTGGGGATAGTGGTGTTCGTAGCATTCGATGATTTCGAGTAAGTCGTTGATGTAACTACAGGCGTAGTTGAGGTTACCGCTAATAAAGTTGAGGGGATTGTTGATTTCGTGGGCAACTCCGGCGACCAGTTGACCTAAGCTTGACATTTTTTCGACTTGGCATAGTTGCAGTTGGGTGTTTTGCAGTTCGACGATGGTGTCTTGGAGTTGTTGGGCTTGGGCTTGGGCTTGGGCGGTGGCAGTACAGCTTTGTTGATAGAGAAAGGCTTGCTGTAAGTCGATGATGAGTTCTTGATTTTCTTTTTCTTGTTGGTATTGACTGACTACTGAGTCGAAGCCGAGGAGTAATTCACCCTCGGCGGCGTTGAGGAGATGTTCGAGATGAGGGTTCTCAGCAGTGGGGTGGGAAATATTAGCAAAGATGCGGGCAGCTTTGATAAAGTTGCGGACTTGTTTATCGAGGTTAACGGGGGGGTTGTAATACAGGGCTTTGACTTCAGCCGAGGGATAACCGGGAAGTTTGAGGTCGGGGTCGCCGTAAATTAAGCCGTTGTGGGCGGTTTCCATTAAGGCGACGGCGGTGAGGAGGTTTTGGCGGAGTTTTTGTTGTTGGGTGGGGTTAGAACTGTGGGCGAGTTGGAGGGCGTAGAGGGCGACTTTTTGACAAAGGGTGCGCTGACGGCCGCTGATGTTGATGACGGCGGTGTTAACTTCCCGGAGATTGGTAATGCGTTCGAGGTCGCAGTGGTCGAAAAAAACCAGGATGGGTAACAGGTAGAGATATATTTTGTTAAAGGTGGATTTGGTAAAGACGGGGGGGAGAGAACAAGAAAAGCTGGCAACTTTCAGGGACTCGGTGCAGTTGATGGTCATAGTTTAAAAAACTCAAATCAGTTGTATTAAGATTTTTTAAGAAAAGAAAAGCTGGATTTACTGGATTTATTAAACTAAAGGGTTGTAAATTAGCTTCTCATTATAGTTGTTCAAAAAAAATTAAGCAAATATAAAAAATATTGGGGATCGATAGAAGCATAGAAAAACATGACGATTGTGGCAATAATCTCTATTGCTTTGCAGATAAACTTAAGTTCTATTTTTATTTTTTATCCAAAGAATTTGATATAGTTTGGGAGGGATTAATGAGGGGAGATGCAGTGAAAGCGATGGACTTAGAAGCGAATGAAATAAAGCGATCGCGCAATGTCGTCGCTCTTATTTTGGGGGAGCGATCGCCCTCTCGCTTTTAAAAAAGTGAATCGTAATATCGCGCAGAAGTGTGTGTTTATTGATACACTCAGTTTGAGAAAATGCGGTTGGGGACAATGAAGCTGAGGATTTGAGGACTAGAAATTGGAAGTTTTGAATCGTTGATAAATCTTGATAAATTGAGCGAGGAATAGAGGTTTTTTAGTTCAAGATTATTTAAGTTGGGCTAAAAATTTTAAGAATGTTTGGCAATTTTTAGATTTTAAGAATGCCAAGCCGGTCTAAATCTTGTATCGTAGGATTTCATGCCCCGAAGTAAAAGGGTCAATTCTGACACAACCCGACCCTGAATTCAAGGGGAGGGCGAGAAAACTCTGTTGTTTATTGCAGTGTGCCAAACCATGAAAACCATCCGATTTTGGTTACTCACAACGGCTCAATTTTTCGTTTCTGCTTTAATTATGGGTTATGTTCTGGCGATCGCGTTGGCTTCATGAGTATCTCAGAGGCAATGGGCAGAGGAGTTGTCAACGAGAGTCAACACTCACTCCTTGGGGTGCGATCGCGAGGACTTTGGCTTGGGCAACTACATCGACGGTCATCCAAGCCTCAATCATGGCTTGAGCCACCGTTTTTGCCTGTTCTGGGGCGCTTAAAGCCAGAAGGGTGGGGCCAGCACCACTAATCACTAAACCGTAAGCGCCTGCGCCTTTAGCGGCAGTCTGGACAGCTTTGTATCCCTTAATCAAAGTTTGGCGATAAGGTTGATGGAGTTTGTCGTCGAGGGCGGCGGTTAGCCAATCCCGATTCGCTGTTTCTAAACCCCGCAATAACAGCCCTAACCGGGAAATATTAAAGATTGCATCCGCCCGATCGATTTGAGAAGGAAGTACCGCCCTCGCTGCTTCGGTAGACAGTTCAAAGTTAGGAATTGCAATTACTGGAACGACGTTTTCCGCCCAAGGAATGGGGCAAAACTGCCATTGATTATCGGCATTGACTGAAAGCTGACAATTGCCGAGAAAGGCAGGAACAACGTTGTCAGGATGGCCTTCAAGGGCGATCGCGAGGTGCAAAATTGCTGTATCCGAGAGGGGTTTTCCAGCCATTTCATTAGCCCCCACAAAGCCGCCAATAATCGCGGTAGCCGAACTCCCCAACCCGCGAGATAAGGGAACGCCGAGTTCAATTTCAATGTGGACGGGGGGTGTTTTTTGCTGAATCTGCTCGTAAAACTGTACAAATGCCCGATACAGTAAGTTATCTTGACCTACACTCACCCCTGGGGCTTCTGTCCCCACAACATTAATTTTTGTAGTGTCGGCGAGTTGAAAATGAAAGCGGTTGTACAGGGTTAAAGCTGCGCCAATACAATCAAAACCCGCCCCTAAGTTGGCGGTGGT
>JBKHDX010000223.1:0-7586 GCA_046541115.1 Spirulinaceae cyanobacterium
AATAACTTCGTTTCCATCGTTACATCTCCCCACAAGAAAGGAGCAAAGAATGTCATTCTCGATGAAGCCGACTACACAATTTATCCAAAGTTAGCGGTTTGGTTTGGTAATGAGTCCAGAGGAATCAGCGATCTCGCGGTACAACACAGCGAGATGTGCGTAAGTATTCCCATGTTTGGCACGATCGAGAGTCTAAATTTAGGCACGACATCGGGAATAGTTTTGTATGAAGTCACGAAGCAACGCCGGGAATATCAAAGCCAATACCGATGGAGAAATAAGCGGGGTCGAAAAACTGAAACTTTATATTAAATTTAGAATCATAATTCTAAAAGTTCTTGAGCAAGCGATCGCGGATTATAACCCAACTTATAAGCCCTAGAACTATCCAGGGTAACATTGGGAGGACGCGGCGCACTCATCACGACATCTTGCTGTTGACAGGGCTGAATTAAATCTTTAGGAAAATCAAACACTTCTGCCATGAGTAAGCCAAAATCATAGCGAGAAATGGATTCTTTGCCGCCGAGGTGGAGCAATCCTGAAGCTTGTTCTAAGGCGAGTAATAGCCCCGTAGAGGCAGTTTTAGCGCTGGCAACGGAGCGGTATTCATCAGTGAATAAACGCAGGGTTTTGCCTTGTTTGAGTGCTTCGAGAAAGCCTTGGAGAAAACTGCCAGAAGTGGGGGAAGCGGAACCAAACATTAACGGCATTCGACAGACAACGGCGTGGGGATGACGTTGTAATACTTTTTGTTCGGCTTCGGCTTTATGTTCGCCGTAGACACAAATGGGGGAGACGCGATCGCCTTCGTGATAAGGTGCATTCAGGCCATCAAACACCAAATCCGTCGAAGTAAAAGCCAAAGGAATGTCCGCATCCCCACACCAAGCGGCAATTTCTTCAGCCACGGTAACATTCATTGGGTAAGACTCGTCGGGGTGAGTTTGGCAGTAATTGGGCTTGGATGCCGCCGCGAGGTGAATTACTGCGTCGGGTTGAATTTCATTAAAACTTTGTGTGAATTGTTCTGTGTCTCGTAAATCTAGCTTTACTGTGGTTGTGCCGGGAATTTGAATCGAATTTGTCCAAGTTGTGCCGTAAACCTCCCACGCACTTTGGGCGATTTGACACAAATTCCACCCCAAAAAACCACTCGCACCTGTAATCAAAAGTTTAGCCACGATTTTTTATCTATCTAAGCCTCGCGCTTCATTACTCAAGATATCGCAAGTCATACAGAACACAGACAACATTCGTTATCCCTCGCTACAATTGCCGTCAACGTTCTGCCAAAAAAGAGCTATGAAGACTTTAATCATCCAACATCGCACCAAAATTGTAGCCACCATTGGCCCTGCGAGTAATTCTATCGAGGTTATTCGCGAAATGGTACAAGCCGGAATGAATGTGGCGCGTTTAAACTTCTCTCATGGTAGCTATGAAGACCATGCTCGCACGATTGAGGTTTTACGTTTGGTTTCGGAAGAATTTGATGCCCCGATTACCCTTTTGCAAGATTTGCAGGGGCCAAAAATCCGGGTGGGGTACTTGCCCAATGATGGGATTCCCCTGGCTGAAAATGAAATTATTACTTTAGTTCCCGTTGAGGAGTATCAGCAGGAAGCAAACACCGTGGGGATTGATTATCCTTATCTGGCCGAAGAAGCCGAAATTGGGGCGCAAATCCTCCTAGACGATGGTTTGTTGGAGTTGCGGATTCATGAGATTGAGGAAAATGCCGTTCATTGTCGTGTCGTAGAAGGGGGAATCCTCAAAAGTCGCAAGGGAGTGAATCTGCCGAGTTTGGAAGTACGCTTACCTTCGATGACGGATAAGGACAAAAAGGATTTAAAATTCGGGATTGAGCAGGGAATTGACTGGGTTTCTTTGAGCTTTGTCCGAAAAGCTGAAGATATTCGCGCCCTTAAACAGTTTCTCAAAGATCATGGGGCAGAAACAACCCCCGCGATCGCGAAAATCGAAAAACCCCAAGCCATTAACAACTTAGAAGAAATTATCGCAGAAAGTGACGGTCTCATGGTAGCTAGGGGGGATTTAGGGGTAGAAATGAGTCCCGAAAAAGTCCCGATGTTGCAAAAGCAAATGATTCGCTTGTGCAATCAACAAGGCATTCCTGTAATTACCGCCACGCAAATGCTTGACAGCATGATACACAATCCGCGACCCACCCGCGCCGAAGCCAGCGATGTGGCTAATGCCATTATCGACGGGACGGATGCTGTTATGCTGTCGGGGGAATCGGCTGTGGGGAAATTTCCCGTCAAAGCGGTGAATATGCTGGCGAAAATTGCGGCGGATATTGAACCGGAAGTAGAGTTTATGAACTATCCTCCCCTGGAAACCAGCGAAACCCACGCCCTCAGCGAAGCCCTCAATACCATTGATAAAATTGTTAATCTGCGCTGTATTACCTGTTTTACCACTACCGGTTATACCGCATTTCTAGCTGCGGCAGAGCGCCCCACCGTCCCCGTGATTGCTTTTACCCCCAGTCGCGATGTTTACCACCGTTTAAATTTGGTGTGGGGCGTTAAACCGCTACTCATCGACCATGTAGACCATCCGTTAGAAGATTTGATTGTTCACATGATGGAGATGCTGCGGGAGCGTCAGTTGGCGGAATTGGGCGATAAGGTGTTGATTTTGGGCGGCAGTCCATTACAAAAGACTCACGGCACGAATTTCCTTAAAATTCATACGATTGGGGAGTAATTTCAGTTATCAGTCATCAGTCATCAGTTATCAGTTTTTGGGGCAGTGGGCAGCTTTGCTGTAGGCAGTGGGGGGAGTGGGAATGAATGCCCCTCCAAAGGGAGTCAGAAACTTTGGACTCACAGCAGACTCTCGAAAAAGCTAAAAGCTATAGTGTACATGGATTTCAGCCTCAAAAAGTAAATTTAACGTTTCACGCGAGAGTCATCAGTTTTTTGGGCAATCGGCTCTTTGGCAATGGCAAGCCCTAAAGGGCTTACTACGAGCGATTATGACGAGCGACTGGAGGCTAAGGAATCAGCCCAACGGGTGGTTTCGGGTAGGCGGTATTTGGTGAGGCAACCCATGACATAATGTAGGGCAGTGGGAAGGCTGATTTTATGACCGGGGGAGATGTAGAGGGGTTTGACGTTGGTGCGCGATCGCAACACGGCTCCAATTATCTCATCTTTATCCCGTAAAGGTTGCCAAGACCCTTTTTCAGTTCCGAGTTCGTCGTGTTCGCCGATTAAGCGGGATTTTGCGACTCCAATCGCGGGCATATCGAGAATTACGCCTAAATGCGCGGCAATGCCCATGCGTCGCGGGTGAGCAATGCCTTGACCATCGCAGAGGATTAAATCGGGGATGGTATCAAGTTTGTTCAGGGCTTCTAAGAGCGCTGGAATCTCCCGGAAGGACAGGAAACCGGGGATATAGGGAAAAGTGGTCGGAATGGTCGCGATCGCGCTTTCGATGCGATTTAAGTCCGGGTAGCTCAAAACGGCGACGGCGGCTTGGGTGATTTTATAGTTGTCTTTGAAGCCAACATCGACTCCCGCGACATAATTTACCGTCCCGAAGTCGTCGGTGGTGATGATGTGAGAGCGCAATTCTTCTTGAATGCGTCGGGCTTCTGCAACGGTTTTGACCCAAGGATGGCTGAGGTGGTGTTTGAGCTTATCTTTCATGGTCTACTGGCGTGACACATCTTAAACGGTGGGTTACGGCGGATTGCGCTTATTGCTGTCATAGCGTAGGTTTGAGCCGCCTACCCCCCCCTACGTCAATGTTGAGTCCGTAAAAGCGGACTTTGCCCTCATTAGCCCCAGATTTTAATCTGCGGGCGGGGTACTGGTTTTGACTTGAAATTACTCTAGGGAAAGAGATTCAGCATCTCTAACATAGCGTTGTTCGCCCTCGGTGAAGGGTTCGGCGTTGGCTTGTTGACGCTGAAGTAAGTCGGGGGTTGCGTCGGAAATGTCGTTGCTGCGGGTAATGAGGCGATCGCGCAGGACTTCTAAAGGAGCGTGACAGTGTAAAATTTCTAGGGGAATATTATGGTTTTGGCTAAATTCAATAACGGGATGACGCAATGCCACGCGGTCGTATTTGGCATCTAGAATGACTTTAAAGCCCCGTTGGACTAACATTTTGCTTAATTCTAAAAGGCGATTGTAGGTTTTTTGACTCATTTCGGCGGTGTACATTGAGTCATCCCCTTTTTCATTTAAACCTATTCCTGCGAGGTGTTTTCGCACTGCATCGGAGCGAATATGAATGGCATCTTCTTGACGGGCTAGTTGACGGGCAATGGTGGTTTTTCCTGACCCTGATAACCCAGACATTATCCAGAGTTTGCCTTGATTCAGTTGGGTATATTGCCAAGCGAGTTTATAGTATTGAGAAGCCTTCGCGATCGCGTTTTCTTTTTGGTTTTCAGAAACATTGGGATCGTCGATTAAAAAGGAGGTGACTTTGGCTCTGACATAAGCTTGTCGTGTTAAATAAAGCGGTAAAATTTGTAAACCTTCCCAATCGCCTGTATGTTCGATATAAGTATTTAAAAAAGCATTGCCTAAATCGGGTCTTTGTCGCACATCTAAATCCATTTTCGCAAACGCCACATCGTACATGACATCTACAAAGCGAAAAGGCTCGTTAAACTCGATGCGGTCAAATAAACGCACTTCTCCCTTCCACAAACAGATATTTTTCAGATGTAAATCCCCGTGACATTCTCGAATCCAATTTTGTTCGCGACGCTGAGTAAATAAGTCTTGTTCGCCATCAAAAAAGCTATCTGTAAATTGTTGGGTTTCGTCGAATTGTTTTTGGGTTTGGCCGCGATTAATATAAGGCTTGCTTTGGCGATAATTTTCGGTAAAAGCGGGCTTTATTTGCTCAATTTTACCAAAGCTGCGGATATATTCATCGGTGTGAGCATTGAAGTGAAAATCGGCAACAACTCGCCCTAATTCCATCATTAAATCAGAAGTAAGTTTTCCTTGTTCAAAAAGATTACTCCACAAACATTCCTGGGGGAATTGGCGCATTTTAAGAGTATATTCAACAATCTCGCCTTTGCTATTTAAAGTATAACGATCGTCTGTTTGTGTAATCGGGATAACTTCTAAATAAATTTCGGGGGCGAGGGCTTGATTTAACCGAATTTCTTCTTGACAAAAATGCTTTCTTTTGTCTAAAGTCGAGTAATCAAAAAAGCCAAAATCCACAGCTTTTTTGACTTTATAGGCATATTCTCCGGTTAAGAAAACAAAGGAAGCGTGAGTTTGTTCGACGGAAATAGGGGTTTCCACCGGATGGGGATAAAAATCTGGGTTTTGTAGGGTTTGAAATAAGTTAGAATTCATGATTTTCAAAAAATGGGGAATATGGAGAAAATTAAGTCTTAATTTTCAAAATTAAAAGCCACGATCGCCGGGAGTTGTAAACAACATTGTTGGTTCTGATTCGCCATTTTACAAACCACTAAAGTTCCCCCAGTTAAAACGGCAAGTTTGCGAGCTAAGGTCAAACTCAATCCTAATTCTGAATGAGAAGCAGCAATTTTGATGTAAGGATGGCAATCGGCGCTAGAAAGAGAGGCTGAAACCAGTTCTGGATTAACAATATCAAAGGTTACGATTATTGTCCCATTTTCTGGGTTATTAGAAGCTGCGAGGGTAGCTAATTTGTTTTGGATAAAATCAATTTTGATTGTAATATCTTGGTGGGATTGAGATTGCAAACAGTAGTTGAGAATCATCACTAAAATTTTATGAAATTTGGCTTCATCCGTACAAACTTCTCGGGGAAGATTAGGCGATCGCTGAAACTCAAGATTGCGATGGTGACGGCGAGCGCGGCGGTTAAAACCGATCTCTAAATCGTCGAGCAAGCTGTGTAAATCGAAGGTGTGGGGATTAAACGGTTTATGGCCAGCTTCGATTTTAGAAACTTCTAACACTTGTTCGACTAAAGTGAGTAAATGCTGATTGTTATTTTGGATAATGGCTACATTTTCTTTTTGTTCTGTGGTTAAGTTATCACTGCGGTATAGCAATTGAGAAAACCCAGAAATGGCGTGTAACGGCGTGCGAAGTTCGTGGGTCATATATGTTAAAAAAGCACTGGTGGCTCGGTGAGCGGCTTCGGCGGTTTGAACAGCTTGTTCGAGGGCGATTTCGTGCTGTTTTAACTGAGTAATATCGCGAATACTGGCGATCGCGCCGGAAATGCTGCCATCTGTTTCCCACAAGGGAGAGTAGGTAACGCTGATATACAACCGTCCGGCGGCTTTGAAGTTAAACCAATCCTCATCAGAAACAGTTTCTCCAGCTAGACAGCGATCGAGACGGTGTTTAATCAAGTTTTGAAAAATGTTATGACCGAGATAATGACTCACGGGAAGTCCTAGGATTTCTGGGAGAGTTTTGGTGCGTTGTAGTTTCAGATAAGCAGGATTGACGACTCGATAGCGATAGTTGCGATCCACAAGAGCGATCGCGTCAGAAGTCACGGCGATAATGCGTTTATATTGATATAAATCCCGTTCGGTTTGCTTGAGTGCCGTGATATCAAGGGCAGTCCCCAAGATTTGCTGCGGTTTCCCGGTGGCAGCCCGCTTAAAAATGGTATCCCAACTATGCAGCCATCGCCATTCGCCGTTTTTGTGACGCAGACGATATTCAAACTCGATCGCGTCCCCTTCTTCAGCTTTTTCAAAATGTTGGCGATGGTTGGGAAGTCGTACTAAATCATCCGGGTGCATGAGGCGGGGAAATAACGATTCTCCGAGATCGTAAATTTCGGCGGGGGTATAGCCGAGAATCTGGATTAAGGCTTGATTGGCATAAATATTTTGTTGCAGTTCTAAATCGTAGAGATACAGCAGCGTCGGGCTAGAATCGGCGAGTTTTTGCACCAAGTCAACAGGATTCCCAAAGTTGGCGGTGGGGGTAAAATCCCCTTGGTGGGGACGCAATTTAGAAAGGGCGATCGCGGCGGCTTGTGCGAGTAATTGTAACGCAGGTTTGGTGTCAAAATTGAGGTGTTCTAGACAAATCCAGCCTTGGGTTAATTCGCGATCGCGCAGAGGAATCGCTACCGCGTCATGGGAGGAATTGTGGTGTAAAATGTGCGCGGGGCGTTCCGTAAGAGGCAACAAGGGCAGTAAAGTTACCTCCTGACCCTTGCCATAGCTCTGAGCCGCGATCGCCCAATCTCGACTATCCCTATGAGGGGATAGCAGCAGCCAACCTTGCCGGGCTTGGGAATAGTGAATAAATCCCTGTAACAGCGTTTTTAACAATGATTCCCACTCGGTTTCGCGGGCGATGGCAAGATTGAAAGACCACAAATTTGTCCAATCTGCATCGAGGCTCCAGGTGCGATCGCTCATGACTATGAATTCGCCTGAAAAGAAGCTTGAGGTTCAGTTGTACCGAGGGGAGAGTTATTTTTTACTGTATCATCGAAAGTCATTGCTTTGTCTTTTGTCATTAGTCATTAGTCATTAGTAAATACATCAGACCATTGACCAATGACCAAAAAAATGGGATACAAGCCCCGTCCTTTTAGGACGGCTT
>JBKHDX010000224.1:0-7560 GCA_046541115.1 Spirulinaceae cyanobacterium
ATCCCCACTCCCCCCGATTGCCGATTGCCGATTGCCGACTGCCCCTTAGATGCTGTTAACTGATGACTGAAAAAGCTGCCCAAAACACTGATGACTGATGACTGATGACTGTTAACTGTTTAAAATCGTGCCACAATCGCATACAGAAAAAATCGAACCCTGGTGCTAGTGAAATACTTTTTTTTGTCGGAAGGTTGGGAAATTGGTCGTGTTTGGGAATTTGGGGGGTTGTGGGATGAGGTATCTTGGCGGCGCAAACCCCTGATCGAACGGCTTAATATTGCCATTGTCGAACAAGGGGAAAGCTTATGGCTCTATCAAGTGGAAGATGCGGTGTTAATGGTGGAAGTCAAGCCCGTTCGCCAGGAAACCGGACTTACCATTGGCCAAGTTGTTCTCAAACGTTTGATTACGGCTGAAAAAGCGATGCTGCGTTTGTCCAAAGCCGATGCGATCGCCAATAAATTGCCATAATCACCCTAATTTTGGCAAATTTTCAGGAATTAAACTACAGTCCAAGTCTTGATTTTTTCATGGGTTTAACCGCGATCGCCCTTGCATAGAACTCTCTCAATCGTTTACACTTCTTTAAATACTTCATTCATTTGACAGAAGACTTGGCATCCAGCTTGGGCTTGTCACGATTTGGCTAAAATCATCGTTGGCAATTTAGCCAGATTATGACCCAAGCGCCAAAAAAATAACAAACGTCCAAGTTAAAGAATAATTCTTGATTAGGAGGAGCGTAGTCGATGGGACTACCTTGGTATCGAGTCCACACCGTCGTCCTGAATGACCCAGGTCGGCTGATATCCGTTCACTTAATGCACACTGCCCTCGTCGCCGGTTGGGCAGGTTCGATGGCGTTATACGAACTCGCCATTTTCGATCCCAGCGATCCCACCTTAAACCCCATGTGGCGACAAGGGATGTACGTCCTTCCCTTCATGTCTCGCTTAGGAGTCACCTCGTCTTGGGGGGGCTGGAACGTCACGGGAGAAGCTTACACCGATCCCGGTTTCTGGTCTTTTGAAGGGGTCGCGATCGCCCACGTCGTGCTGTCGGGCTTATTATTCCTCGCCGCTTGCTGGCATTGGGTTTTCTGGGACTTAGAACTGTTCAGAGACCCCCGCACCGGCGAACCCGCCTTAGACTTACCGAAAATGTTCGGGATTCACCTGTTCTTATCCGGTTTACTTTGCTTCGGTTTCGGAGCGTTCCACCTCACAGGTTTGTGGGGGCCGGGAATGTGGGTATCTGACCCCTACGGCATAACCGGCCATGTCGAAGCCGTTGCCCCGGCTTGGGGACCTGAAGGCTTTAACCCCTTCAATCCAGGCGGGATTGTGGCTCACCATATTGCTGCTGGCGTTGTGGGGATTATTGCCGGGTTATTCCACTTAACTGTTCGTCCCCCCGAACGCTTATACCGCGCTTTGCGGATGGGTAACATTGAAACCGTGTTGTCGAGCAGTATTGCTGCGGTGTTCTTTGCGGCTTTCGTGGTCGCTGGAACCATGTGGTACGGTAACGCCGCTACCCCGGTTGAATTGTTTGGCCCCACCCGCTATCAGTGGGATCAGGGCTACTACAGCCAAGAAATCGAACGCCGCGTCCAAGCCAGCTTGGCTGATGGCGCGAGTTTGTCAGAAGCTTGGTCGGAAATCCCCGAAAAACTGGCGTTCTACGATTACGTGGGTAACAGCCCCGCGAAAGGGGGTTTATTCCGCGTCGGGCCGATGATTGATGGGGACGGCATTGCCCTGGCTTGGCAAGGTCACCCGGTGTTTAAAGATGCTGAAGGTCGCGAGTTAAGCGTGCGCCGGATGCCGAACTTCTTTGAAACCTTCCCGGTGGTCTTAACCGACTCTGATGGCATTGTCCGCGCTGATATTCCCTTCCGTCGGGCTGAATCGAAGTACAGTATCGAACAAACGGGCGTAACGGTTAGCTTGTTCGGTGGTGCGTTAGACGGTCAAACCTTCAGCGATGCGCCGACGGTTAAGCAATTTGCGCGGAAATCGCAATTGGGCGAACCGTTTGAATTTGATGTGGTCACCACGGAGGCTGATGGGGTGTTCCGCACCAGTCCTCGCGGTTGGTTTACCTTCGCTCATGCTACTTTCGCTTTATTATTCTTCTTCGGTCACATCTGGCACGGTTCTCGGACGCTGTTCCGCGACGTGTTCGCTGGTGTTGAAGCCGATTTAGAAGAACAAGTGGAATGGGGTATGTTCCAGAAAGTGGGTGACAAAACCACTCGCGCCAAAAAAGCGTAAGCCCTTAAGGGTTTAGCGCTACTCGCTCCCAAGCATTTGGCGATCGCGAAATAATTCGATCCCCAAATGCTTTTGGGTTTTGCTGATAGACTGTTAGTAGAGAGCTTAGGAAAGAACAAGATGGAAAGTGTTGCTTACATTTTGGTATTAGCTTGTGCCATTGGGGTTTTATTCTTTGCGATCGCGTTTCGCGAACCACCTCGCATCGAAAAGTAGTTCTCACTACGATTTGACCCCACAACGATTGAAGCCTGAGTCGTAATTTTTTGTAACCGGAGATCGCGGTTCAAAGAGTTCGCGACTCAAGCTTCGTTTTTGAGTAATTGCTTCTATTAAATTTCTTCCTGGGTTGGTCGATAAGCGTTTAGGGGACAATCTTTGATATGCAATGCCCTTCGTGCCAACACACTGAAAGTCGAGTTTTAGAATCCCGTTCCACCGAAGCCGGACAAAGTATTCGGCGACGACGGGAATGTTTAAACTGTAAGCACCGCTTTACCACCTACGAACGCATCGAATTTGTCCCGATTATGGTGATTAAACGCAATGGACGGCGCGAATCTTTCGATCGCTCTAAGCTATTGCGAGGCATTATGCGAGCTTGCGAAAAAACCGGCCTCGAGATTCAGCGACTCGAAAGTTGGGTTGATGAAATTGAAGCACAACTGCATCAAGAAGCCGGACGGGAAGTAAAGAGCGATCGCATCGGAGAATTAGTGCTGCAACAACTCCGCCGCGAAAACCAGGAAGTTGCTTACGTGCGCTTTGCTTCGGTTTACCGCCAGTTTACGAGCATTGAAGATTTTATTGAAACTTTACAACAGCTTCAGTCAGAGCTAAACGCTACCTCTGAATCGGATTGGTATTCTGACCATCAGAATAATCTCGATGAAGCTTGTTCGACCGCGATCGCGTCATCTTAAAGCTTTATTTCCTCCAAGTTTTAGCAGGTTGACAAGGGTTGAGTCCAAAATTGAATAGATATTGTGTTAAGCTAACAGCAATAGATTATCATAAGGGATTGCTGCGCCCACTTGCTTGGCTTTCGGGCTGAGACTCTAAAGCGCGTCTCCCTATAAAAAACTAGAGGGATTTTTTAAAAGTTTAAAACCTTGCAATCTTTCCTCAATCTAACACCCTTATTCCCCTTTAAACCAGCAATTTAAAGCATAAGGGCAAGGATATCTACGCCTTAAACGCCAAATACCAGATAGCTCCAATTTTGTTAAGAGGAGGGTTGCTCTTCGCAAAAAGCTATTCTCCCAAACGTCCTTAAAATCAACCCATTCTCAAGCTCTGATGGAGCAAAATTCCGATGAGCTAAAGCAATCCCCTGGCAATTAATTCTAGGGAAACTAAACTCAAGTTGAGTGCAAGGCAAAACCTATGACTTTCCTCGTAAATTCATCTAAAATTTGCCCAAACTTTACCACGGAGACAATTAATTAGGAAATCCAACACACATGGTCAGTCAGAACATTACCGCTAACAATCGAGATATTGGCTTTACCCACGATGACTTTGCTGCACTGCTAGACAAATACGATTATCACTTCAGTCCCGGCGATATTGTGCCTGGAACCGTGTTTAGCATGGAGCCGAGAGGCGCTTTGATTGATATTGGCGCAAAAACCGCCGCTTATATTCCCATTCAGGAGATGTCAATCAACCGCGTTGACGACCCCAACGAGGTATTACAGTCAAACGAAACGCGGGAATTTTTCATTCTGACTGATGAGAATGAAGACGGACAATTAACCCTATCGATTCGCCGAATTGAATACCTCCGGGCTTGGGAACGGGTGCGTCAACTACAAACTGAAGATGCCACCGTTCGCTCTAATGTTTTTGCCACCAACCGAGGCGGTGCATTAGTCCGGATCGAAGGCTTACGCGGGTTTATTCCCGGTTCTCACATCAGCACCCGTCAAGCCAAAGAAGACCTCGTAGGTCAAGATTTACCTTTAAAATTCTTAGAAGTAGACGAAGACCGCAATCGCCTAGTTCTCAGCCATCGTCGGGCGTTAGTCGAACGCAAGATGAACGGTTTACAAGTGGGCGAAGTTGTTACCGGGATGGTACGCGGTATCAAGCCTTATGGGGCGTTTATTGATATTGGTGGTGTCAGTGGCTTGCTGCACATCTCCGAAATTTCCCACGACCACATTGACACCCCCCACAGTGTCTTCAGCGTCAATGACGAACTGAAAGTGATGATCATTGACTTGGATGCCGAACGAGGTCGCATTTCCTTGTCCACCAAGCAACTCGAACCCGAACCGGGGGATATGCTCCGCAGTAAAGACTTAGTGTTCGAGAAAGCCGAGGAAATGGCCGAACGCTATCGTCAGAAGATGCTGCAAGAACAACAAGGCATCGAACCGACGGTAGAAGAACCTACCGCAGCAGTGGAAGAACCTACCGCAGTGGAAGTTGAAGAAGTCGTTGATACGGTAGAGGAACCCACCGAAGAAGTTGTTGAAGAAACGACCGAAGAAACCGAAGAAACCGAAGAAGAATAAAGTTCGTTCTTAATTTATCCCAAACCCTTCTCCTGTGGGAGAGGGGTTTTTTGCCTCTGGGTTTGTTAGGGAAAGAAACTAAAGAACAAACAACCAGTAAATCATCGGAAAAACGTTCTCCTTAAATGCTCATGATGCAAATTTGTTGCGGTACTGTCACATTTAGCGATATTGAAGCGATTATTTTTGATAAAGATGGAACCCTTGAAAATTCGTTTAATTTCTTGCGAGAATTAGCCCAGAAGCGATCGCGCCTGGTGGATGCTCAAATACCGGGAATTGGCGAACCTTTGCTGATGGCCTTTGGTGTACTCGATGCTAACCTCGATCCGAAGGGGTTAATGGCGGTGGGGAGTCGTCGGGAAAATATTATTGCGACGGCGGCGTATATTGCTGAAACCGGACGCAGTTGGGCAGAATCGCTAGAAATTGCGGAAAATGCTTTTATCGAGGCGGATCGCTATCTACAGCGTACTCCAGACACCGCCCCCCTTTTCCCCGGTACGAGAGAACTGTTACAACAGTTAAAAACGGCGGGGATTAAATTGGGGATTTTGTCGGCGGATTCTACCCCAGGGGTTGAGAAATTTGTCGAACGCTTTGAGTTAGGAGAGTATTTCGATCTGATGATGGGAATCGACCCCGGCGACCCCTTTAAGCCCGATCCTGCCTTGTTTGAGAGGATGTGCGATCGCCTGGGGGTCAAACCCCAATCGGCTTTGATGGTTGGCGATTCGGCTTTAGATATGGAAATGGGACACAAAGCTGGATCGGCGGGAAATGTGGCCATGATGTGGCAACAAACTGAAGGATTAGATCGGGCTGATGTCGCGATCGCGAGTTGGGAAGAAATGCGCTTGGTATCTACTTAATCGCCTCATCGGGCTTCCCGTTAAGATATTTTGGCAACCTATCCTCAAGCAAAAATGACTGCAATTACCGGAAAAACGCAACTCCTCGGCATTATCGGCCATCCCGTCGAACATTCCCTTTCCCCGGTGATGCAAAATGCCGCGATCGCCCACTTGGGAGTCGATGCTGTTTATGTCCCTTTTCCCGTGCATCCTCAGAAACTCAAAGACGCGATCGCGGGATTTGAAGCTATCGGCGTTTTAGGCTTCAACGCCACGATTCCCCACAAACAAGCCATTATCGAGTTCCTCAGCGAACTAGACCCCGCCGCCGCCGCCATTGGAGCCGTTAACACCGTTTTACGCATCCCTTCGGGCTGGTATGGCACAAACACCGATGTCACTGGTTTTATTGCCCCTTTATTCAAACTTCAGCGAGATTGGTCGCAAATCGTTCCCGTTGTTTTGGGTAATGGTGGGGCAGCTAGGGCGGTTGTGGCGGGCTGCGTGCAACTGGGCTGTCCTCAGATTGCGGTTGTGGGGCGCAATCGGGAGAAATTGACAAAATTTAAACAAAGCTGGCAAAATACCCCCTTTGCCGAGGCAATAACCCTGCATTCCTGGGACAAATTACCAGCACTCCTCCCCACAACTCAACTTTTGGTCAACACCACCCCCATCGGGATGTCACCCCACGACACCGCCACCCCGGTAGACGCAACTTTGCTGGCTACGCTTCCCGACGACGCGATCGCCTACGATCTGATTTACACCCCCAGACCCACCCAATTCCTCCACCTGGCCCAACAACAAGGTAAAACCATCATCGACGGCACAGAAATGCTTGTCCAACAAGGGGCCGCGGCATTACAACTCTGGCTACAGCAACCCGTCCCCGACCGCATTATGCGCCAAGCCTTATTAAATGCCCTTTGACAACTCCCCCATCGCGATCTGTTGTCTATCCCGTTGACCCGCCCTCGGAGTAAAATCCGGGGCTAACACTACGAAGTCCGCCGACTCGGACTGTATCTATAAGCGGATTGAGTATCATCTCTCCCGTTAACCCGCCCTCGGATTAAAATCCGGGGCTAACACTACGAAGTCCACTTTCGCGGACTTTATCAATAAATGGGTGCGTAGGAATGGGATTTGATATTACCAATGACCCGTTGCGTCAAACAACTAACAACCAACAACCAACAACAAAAAACCCTTCACTGATGGCAAAAACCTTTCCCTTACAAACCTTCCCAAAAAGCCTCATTGTCTCCTGTCAAGCCCCTGCCGATTCCCCCCTCCACGACCCGGACATTATCGCGGCAATGGCGAAAACGGCCGTGTTGCGGGGGGCGAAAGGGGTACGCATTGATACCCCTGCCCATGTGGCCGCCACTCGTCGCTTGCTGCCGGATACTCCTATTATCGGCTTGTGGAAACAAACCCTCCCCGGCTATGAAGTTTACATTACCCCTCGCTTTGAAGATGCGGTCGCGATCGCCCAAGCGGGTGCCGATCTGATTGCCATTGATGCTACAAAACGCGATCGCCCCAACGCCGAAACCGTCGCTTCTCTCATCCCCCGCATCCACGACGAATTGGGTAAACCCGTTATGGCGGATATTGATACACTCGAAAACGCTCAACTAGCCCAAGCTGCTGGGGCGGATATTATCGGCACAACCCTGTATGGCTACACAAAAGAAACCGCCGCTTACCCGCCCCCCGCTTGGGAGTTACTACAAGCCCTCGTCGCCGAAATGAGCGTCCCGGTTATCTGCGAAGGGGGAATCGCCACCCCCGAAATGGCCGCAAAGGCGTTAAATTTGGGGGCAGACGCGATCGTTGTCGGTGGGGCGATTACTGGAGTCGATCTCAAGGTGCAAGCCTTTCTGGGGGCGTTGTCGG
>JBKHDX010000225.1:0-7538 GCA_046541115.1 Spirulinaceae cyanobacterium
TCTCCTACACTTACCGAAAACCCTGAGATTACAGGTAAGTGTGGCACAGTTTGAAAGGCTCCCACTCTAAGTTGAGAAGGAATTTAAGAAACGGCGAAGTCGGTAATTTCACGACGTTCTGGAGTTTTGAAGGCAAGGACGATTTGCTGAGGTGGGATTCCCTGTTAGAATTTTATCTTCTAATAAAACTTGACCCGCTTCTTTTTTCCGATCGGGAAAAGCCGTTTTACCGGGTTTTATACTGGATTTGGGCGTTGTGTGGGATGTAAGTTAAATTCAGAACCCCGGTTTTTTCAAAAAACCGGGGTTCTAATCTAAGCTAGTAGATATTTGCCTTACTTCTGGCTGTATGATTACTGCTCCTCATCCCACAGAAACCTATCTCCTGCACTTGCCAAAAACCTTGAGACTACAGATAAGTGTGGCACAGTTTGAGATGCTCGCGATCGCGAATCGAGAATTAAGTTTAGAACGAAATCACCAGGGAGAACTAATCGTGAATCCCCCCACCAGTTGGGAAACCGGAGAGCGTAATAGTAAAATTATCCAACAACTTGCCAACTGGAATGACCGCAACCGCACGGGCAAAACCTTCGATTCTTCCACAGGTTTTACCCTTCCCAATGGTGCAATTCGCTCTCCCGATGCCTCTTGGATTAGTTTACAGCGTTGGTCGCGACTCACCCCGCAGCAGAAAAGCACCTTTCCCCAAATTTGCCCGGATTTCGTGGTTGAGTTACGCT
Source organism: Spirulinaceae cyanobacterium (assembly GCA_046541115.1). Lineage (GTDB taxonomy): Bacteria > Cyanobacteriota > Cyanobacteriia > Cyanobacteriales > Spirulinaceae > Jaaginema. The sequence goes on from JBKHDX010000225.1 coordinate 744, forward strand.
CTCCTTCCGATACTTTATCGCCGTTACAAGCAAAAATGGCAGAATATCGAGACAATGGCACGAGGTTAGGCTGGCTGATTGACCCCCAAAACCGACAAGTCAGCGTTTATCAGCCAGAAACAGAGGTTATGGTTTTAGATAATCCTAATTCCTTGTCTGGAGAAGCCGTTTTACTGAGTTTTGTACTAGATTTGAGTGTTGTGTGGGATGTAAGTTAAATTCAGAACCCCGGTTTCTGTGGTCAAATTTTAACTTAACTGTATAAGCAGGTAAGAAACCGGGGTTCTAAAGGTTCACTGATTAAACGGATTTGATATGAATGTCATTCCCATCTATTTCCGTACATTTTTCTTTGGAGTCCGGGTCGGCGGACTTTGTTATACTAGCCCCGGATTTTAATCCGCGGGCGGGCTGTTGGTTTTGACTGAAAATTACTCTAAAAATGACAACAGAACTCAAATTACTAACTTTCACCTTTGAAACCGTCACGGTGAACTTCCAAGGCGAGATTATCGAAAAATGCCCTGGTGAAGCGTCGTACTTCCAAGAAGACTTAGGGAATGGGGTCAGCTTGGATATGGTGTATGTACCCGGAGGAAGCTTTGTGATGGGCGTACCTGACTATGAGGATGGCAGTTATGATAACGAACGCCCCCAACACCAAGTCACCCTGCAACCCTTCTTTATGGGCAAATATGCCATCACTCAGGCACAATGGCGAGCAGTGGCTAACTTACCGAAACTGCAACGAGACTTAGACCCGAATCCATCACAATTCACAGGAGATGATAAGCCTGTAGAATGTGTAAATTGGTACGATGCCGTAGAATTTTGCGCTCGGTTGTCGGTGGCTACAGGTAGACAATATTGCTTACCCAGTGAAGCCCAATGGGAATATGCTTGTCGCGCTAGAACAACCACACCGTTTCATTTTGGCGCAACCATCACCACAGATTTAGCGAACTACGACGGCGAATATTTCGACGATAGGAAGCCCGAAGAAAAGTATCGCGGTGAAACAACCCCAGTGGGTAGTTTTCCGCCTAATCCCTTTGGTTTATACGATATGCACGGCAATGTTTTTGAGTGGTGCGCTGATTCCTGGCATGGTGATTACGAACAAGCACCCACCGATGGCGGGGTGTGGGATGATTGTCATGACAGCCGTTATCAAAACTATGCAGAATATCTTTCTACTCTTTTGAGTAGACAGTCAACTTCTGTGTTTCGCGGGGGTTCTTGGATGTTTAATTCTGAATATTGCCGCAGTGGAGACCGCGACCATGGCCTTTCTTGGACGAGATATGGTTACGATGGTTTTCGGGTTGTTTGTGTTTCTCAGATGACTCCTTAGCTTCTTACGGGATAGGTTGTTCGGCGCTACCTTCAAATTCAGGTAAGGGTCTTTCTTCTAACTCAGCTTGCGTGGTGACTAATCCATTTTCGCGAATGTCCTCAATAAGCCACTTCATTTCTTTAATCTCTTTGCGCTGCGTCACGATAATTCGATCTGCTAATTCCCGGACGCGAATATCTTCAATTTGAGCGCGTTCGCTGGTCAAAATGGCGATGGAATGGTGGGGAACCATGCCTTCCATATAGTCTACATCGCTGACTGTTACTTGAGAGCGGACTAACCAAAGTGCTAAACCAAACAGTACAAGGGCAGCAGCATAAATGGCAATATTAACCTTTTTGCTTTTGTACATGTGCAGCATATACGACAGCATAATTACCATCATTGCTGCACCCATAATCAGCGCCATAAACAGGCGCGTTTCGCTAAATAAAGCATGATTTATAAGTTCGTATGAATGTAGATACATCAAGAAAAACATCACAACGATTGAGGTACCAATCATCGCGAAGAATCTGACATAGCTACCCTGCATTCCATGATGTTCCTGGGTATCTTGATGGGTTTGGGTTATATTTTCTGAAGTATTCATGTTCGCTACCGTTCAACATAAGATTTGACCCATCCCACAAAGCCCACCTAATGGGTTAACTTGATACAATGAGGCATCGTACGGGTAGTACTTCAGGAACGGGGCATAAAAGCTTAATTTTTAAGCTTGTGCTATTGCTTACTCAAAGCGAGATTAATCTGCTTCGTGATTAAGAAGTATCAATAATCGTTGAGTTGCAATGGTTTACTTGTACCCGTCGATCTGTTTTCACAACATCCATCTAAGGAAAGAAAACCGCATTTTAGGTCATGTCATTCAGAAGATTTCTTCAGAATTGAATGGGTAGGGATCGATCTGAGTTTAATAGACAACTCCAGCAAAGGGTCTGAAACCCCTATCCTACCGTTGCCAAATTGGGATTTCTGGAGATGTCTAATGAATAACATTATTGGCGATCGCGAGTTTTTATCTAGGGATTGCAGCCCTCGCGATCGCGCTGTAGTTCCCAAATCTCCTAAGCTGATATATTGAATACAACCCCCAGCTTACCCCTCAACATTCATGGGATTTAACTCATCGAGAATCGTAAAACAAACATGATTGAGGGCTAACTCCCCCACAGAAACTTGCTGTTTGGTGATTTGCTGACCCTTGCTATAAAGCCGTTCAAAGGGAACCCCTTTGGCCATTTCGGCATGATACCAAGCCAAGCCCATAAAAAAGCGCGTGGGATAGGGCCCTCCTTCAATCACATCATCGGGATTTGATTCCATGGGAAGCCAGCCAAAGCCAGGCAGATAAAACTCCATCCAAACGTGATTAAAATCCGGTTCGAGGGGAATATGACGTTCAAAGGGGTGAGGTGGGCATTTGTAACGTCCCACAGTACGACAAGCAATACCGTTGAGACGCGTTAGAGCCAGTAAAACCCCTAAATACTCCCCACAAGACCCGATCCCCCTAGCAAGGGCAACATCGGGCGGATCGATGTGGGGTTTGATGCCGTAGGAAAGGCGGTCGTAGACATAGTTGCGAATACTGTACATTTTCCGCAACAAGTTGGTTTCGGTGCCGATGGCTTCTTTGGCCGCACTTTTGATGGTTTCGGTTTCCATCGCTAAGTTATCATTATCAACGAGGTAGCGATCGCGAAATTCCGGCGGCAACTCTGACATATCTTCGCCGTCGCGGGGGTCAAATTGATATTTGATGCTCCACACTTGCAGACGGGCTTTCCAACCGAAAATATGACGCTCGTCGGCGGTCAGTTTATCGAACTTAAATACAGCGAGTTTTACCCCGTCAATTTCTTGTACGGTGAAGGGCAAGCCCACGGGTTCAACGGATAACACTTGTTGACGCTCGGTTTCGGCAGGTAAGGCAATGCGCCATTCAAGATCGGTTAATTCAACGGGGTCGAGGGGGGAAAGTTCCTCAACGTAAGACATTTCGATGAGATAGCCGTTGGAGAGGGCATAATTTCGATCGCGATCGTAGCGGTAATAAAGGGGATGAATAAAGGTGCGATCGCGATATTGTAATTCGTGGTTGGGATTGGCGTTGGGATTGTCGCGAATGTAAGGTTCTTCGTAGGTATAGGAAACATACAAAGTTTCCTCTTGGGTGTCGCTGTTGCGCCAAAATGCTAACCCTGTGGGCCCTTCAAAGGGCGTTAAAATTTTGAAGGTAATTTCCCCTGTGGCCCGGTCAAGACAATATACTGTTTGTTCGAGGGTGTCAGAAATCCATAACTCCTCCTCTCGGACGGTGATATTTTCCAAACCAATTCCAGGGGCATACAAACGAGTAATTTCCCGCCCCGTATCCCGGCTAAAAATCAAGACATAGCCGGTTTTCTCGCAAGTGACATAAATTGTCGATTGCCACACCGCGACTCCGTTGGCCGGATAACCCAAACTCACAAAGCGTTTCGGCGGTTGAGAGCCATCAAAGGGACAGAAAAAGACGCTATCATCGCGGGTAAACCAGAGCATATCATCCGCGATCGCCAACCCCGTCGCCCCCACAAAATCTTTCCACGTGTGAGCATTGACAATTTTGGTGTCGTCCGTCAACGGATTGACCGCTAACAAATAACCATTTAAGGTATCGAGGGCATATAAAGTATTGTTGTGAAACGTCATACCGTGAATCGTTGCGGCAGCAATGGGCCGAATGGTACGTTGAGTGTCCTTTGGGTTGCGATCGCTTACCCTGTAAAAATCAGAAGTCATGGCTTATTTGGCTCTTAGACATTGGGATGGATCCACGCCATAAAACCATAGCAGTTTATGTCGAGGCAATGAATCAAAACCATTATGGCGCTTGGATGGCCTTTCGCGGCAACAGACACAGCTTTTTCGGTTTTTGCCGCCTCATCTCTCAACCGAACTGCCACAATCTCAAATTACAAACTTAGCAAGACTTGACCACCGCAATTGCTCGATATGAACTTTTCAAATGATAATTGCGTATTGCTCTTTTAACCCATGAATCAATTCCTCGACCTTTAGAGTCAAAATCGGGTCAAGAGCTGAACAAGGTTCTTGTAGGGTCGTGAATTACCAGAGAGGGTCGCTATATAAATTAATCGTTATTTCTTCTGAGCTTGAGGGAATTGCAGAAATACAAGAACAGACTGGAGTCCCATCACCGAGTTCCACTTCGCAAGCGTGACACGATCCCATCAAGCAGCCTGTGGGGATTGTCACTCCAGCTCGCTCGGCTACCGCTAACATCGGTTCCCCCGCTTCGGCGGTAATTGTTACATCATCGGGCAAAAAACGAACGGTAACAGTCATAACAGCTATCAACAACTAAGTGGGTAAAACTGGGCTGAGATCGATATGGGCTTCGACCAAATTTGCCAACTCATCTTGAACGATCTCCCGTTGTTCGCGATAGTTGGGGAGTCCAGTGGGCAGAGAAATCAAGCCGCGTCGCTGACGGAGGTGATTGAGCCAGGATCGCCGCCACGCCCCATTGTCAAATAAACCATGAAGATAACAACCCCAAGTCAACTGAGTGCGATCGACAATTCCCAAACTGGGGTCATCAAATAGGGGGTTGTATTCCTCGCGCAGTTTACCTTTGCGGGTTTCTACCAACATCGATCGCCCTTGGTGAATTTCGTAACCTTCTACGGGAAGTCCGGCTTGAGGAAAGTTTGAGATGACTTGACGTTGACGAGAAATTTTGTGACGAGCAATAACGGTTTTAAGGGGCAACAAATTGAGGCCCGGGGTTTGTTCGGAAACTTCTCCTTCTAACCCTTCAGGATCGGCGATGGATTCCCCTAACATTTGAAAACCGCCACAAATGCCCATCACCGTTCCTCCGGCGATCGCATAATCTTGGATTGCCTTAGCCATACCATTGTCTTGTAGAACTTTGAGGTCGGCTAGGGTTGTTTTGGAGCCGGGTAAAATCACGGCATCGGGATAGCCTAAGTCATCGTTTGGGTTAATGTAACGAACTTCAACTGTTGGTTCGGATTCGAGGGGGTCGAAGTCGGTAAAGTTGGCGATGCGGGGTAAGCGGATAATGGCAATGGTGAGTTCGCGGCGGGGTTTGTGAGCGCGACGTTCAAAGAGATCGAGGGAGTCTTCAGAAGGAAATAGGGTATTACTCCAAGGAATTACCCCAACCACGGGAATTCCGGTGTATTCTTCTAGCCAATCAATGCCGGGTTGCAAAATGGCTTTTTGGCCGCGAAATTTATTGATAATAATACCTTTGATTAATTGGCGCTCTTCGGGTTCTAGTAGTGCTAGAGTTCCCACCACATGAGCAAAGGCACCACCGCGATCGATATCAACGACTAAAAGGGTTGGGGCGTTGAGGTATTTGGCAACGCGCATATTGGTGAGGTCTCGATGTTTGAGGTTGATTTCGGCGGGACTACCTGCTCCTTCACAAACGACTAAATCAAATTCTGACGCGAGCGATCGCAAGGAGTCTTGGATGGCTTGCCAACCGACATCAAAGTATTTCTCGTAATATTCTGAAGCCGTGGTAACGCCAGCGACTTGGCCGCGAATAATCACTTGAGAGGTCATATCTCCTTGGGGCTTCAGGAGAATTGGGTTCATTTCTACCCAAGGACTTACCCGGGCGGCCCAAGCTTGAACGGCTTGAGCATAGCCCATTTCGCCTCCTGTGGAGGTCACATAGGCGTTGAGAGCCATGTTTTGACCTTTGAAGGGTGTTACTCGCCAACCTCGCCGAGATAGAATCCGGCATAACGCGGCAGTAATGAAGGATTTACCTGCATGGGAGGTTGTTCCCACAACCATAATGGCTTTCATGGACAAGTGTGCGAATCACAATAGTTTAATGTTTCAAGTGTGGCATTTTTGTTTGTTGTTTGTCTTTATTAAAAAGGAAGCCGAAACCAGCGATTGAGGGCGTTGAGGAGGCGATCGCAACCAGTCGCAGGGGCAAAAGCACTCTTATTCGCAACGGCTTGGGCGACGCATTGACGACCTAAAGGGGTGAGGCGAAAGCTGTCGGTAATGCCCTGGCCGTCTACTTCTCGGCGCAATACTCCCACTTGAATCAGCCAGGTTAAATCGTTTTCGGCTAAAAGTTCGGGGAGGGAACGCTCGGTATATTGATTTTGAATGCCCGCAGACCCCGCGATCGCGCCGAGGGGAACGCTTTGATCCCCCATGGTGACAAAAAGGGGTAAACGAAAGGGAAGACACCTCAGAGCGCGATTAGCACGGGTAATGGTGCGATCGGAATAAGCGACGGAGTTGAGATTAGAAGTTTGAGCCGAAGTCATATTGGGTTAAGCCAAAGAGATAATCGTGGTATTTGTAAAATATTGTAAAATTTCTGAAGAGCGAATCGCAGATTTGACGTAATCAATACAGATTGTTAG
>JBKHDX010000226.1:0-7502 GCA_046541115.1 Spirulinaceae cyanobacterium
GGGGGAATTATGAATTATGAATGGGGGCAGGTTTTTTCAGTTATCAGTTATCAGTTATCAGCACCTAAGTGGAACGTTTTTCCGATAATTTACTGGTTTTTTGTTGTTTGTTGTTTCTGGTGCGCGTTCCCTTGCGCCTTCCGGCGACGCGGGGTCGCACCAGTTGTTTGTTGTTTGTTTTTCCTGTATTGCGGGAGGTGTTGTTCCCCAGAAAGATGTCAGAAACTTTGGCTCTTAGGATGGTCTTTCAAAATGGCTCAAAGCTTTTTCTTGAAAGACTTTCAGCGTCAAAAATTGAATTTAAGTTTCACCGAGAGTCATCAGTTTTTTGGGCAGTAGGTAGTAGGCAGTAGGGGGAGTGGGGATGCAAGCCCCTCCAAAGGAGTCAGAAACTTCTTGCTACAGGGCAGACTCTATAAAAAAGCTCAAAGCTAGACGCTTATAAGCGTTACAGCCCAAAAAAGTAAAATTAAGTTTCACGCGAGAGTTATCAGTCATCAGTCATCAGTTTTTTTGGGCAGTAGGTAGTAGGTAGTAGGCAGCTTTGCAGTAGGCAATCGCTGTTTAGGGGCGAGGTTTCCCCGCCCAACAACCAATAACCAATAACCAACAACCAATATTAAAACTGTTGTAGAAAGCGTAAATCGCTATTGTAGAGGCGACGAATATCGTCAATTTTGTGCTGTACCATCGTAAAACGTTCTACCCCAAAGCCTGCCGCAAAGCCCGTATAGACTTCTGGATCGTAGCCTACCGCTTTGAGAACATTCGGGTCTACCATGCCACAGCCTGCCACTTCGAGCCATTTGCCTTGCCATTGTACGTCCACCTCTGCCGAGGGTTCGGTGAAGGGAAAGTAACTGGCGCGGAATTTTACAGGTAAATCTTCCCCAAACATTTGATTGAGGAACTCCTTGATCGTGCCTTTGAGATCGGTGAAGGTCAAGTTTTTGTCTACTGCGAGGAGTTCGACTTGATGGAAAACCGCCGAGTGGGTTGCGTCCACCGTATCGCGGCGATACACCCGTCCGGGGGCGATGACGCGGATGGGGGGTTCGTGGTTTTCCATGTAGCGAATTTGTACCGAGGAGGTATGAGTTCGCAGCAAGTTACCGTTGGGGAGATAGAAGGTATCCTGCATATCGCGGGCTGGATGTTCGGCGGGGGTGTTGAGGGCTTCAAAGTTGTAGTAATCGGTTTCCATTTCCAGCCCTTCAGCGACGGTGTAACCCAAGCCGACGAAAATATCGATCATGCGATCGCGCGTGCTGTTGAGGGGATGCTGACGACCCAAAGCGCGATACGACCCCGGCATGGTGACATCGAGGGTTTCGGCTTCAATTTGCGCGGCAATGGCGGCGGTTTCGAGATGATTTTTGGCCATCTCTAAACGGTTTTGCAAGTCTTCTTTGACTTCATTGGCGAGTGCGCCAATGGGAGGCCGATCTTCGGGACTCAATTTGCCCATGCCGCGCAAAATTTGAGAAAGTTCGCCCTTTTTGCCCAAATATTTCACGCGCAACGGTTCGAGGTTATCTAGGCTTTCGACAGACGCGATCGCATCGGTGGCAGATTGTTGTAAGGCTTTGAGTTGTGTCTCAATCTCGTTGAGGGACATAGCTATCGGTAATGACGAAATATGGCTCAGTATGTATTTCTAGCTTACCAGCGAAGTTATTGGTTGTTGGTTGTTGGTTGTTGGTTGTTGGGCGGGGAAAAGAGCGCCCCTACAAGCCGATTGCCTAAAAAACTGATGACTGATGACTGATGACTGATGACTGCAAAACGCCGCCCCGTGAGAAAATTAAACAGAGGGTAACCTTGAGCAAACCGCAATCAACTTTTCCATGACCCAGGACAAAGCCTTAAACCTACTGATTAGTAACGACGATGGTATCTTAGCCTTGGGGGTGCGAACCTTGGCCAATCATCTCGCGGCGGCGGGGCATCAAGTCACTGTGGTTTGTCCCGATCGCGAACGGTCGGCGACAGGTCACGGATTAACCTTACACCAACCGATTCGGGCCAATCAGGTGCCAGAAGTCTTTGACGATCCCGTGACGGCTTGGTCTTGTTCGGGGACTCCGGCCGATTGTGTCAAATTGGCCCTTCATGCCCTATTAGACCAACGTCCAGATTTTGTCCTCGCAGGCATTAATCATGGCTCAAACCTGGGAACTGACATTTTGTATTCGGGAACGGTGTCGGCGGCGATGGAAGGCATGGCTGAGGGCATTCCCAGTGTGGCGTTGAGCTTGGCCAGCTTTACCTCGCGGCAGTTTGGAACGGGGGCGCAGTTTGCCCTTAAGTTACTGCAACAGTTAACCCAGCGGCCGTTACCGACAGCAACCTTACTCAATGTCAATATTCCGCCGGTTTCCTCGGATGCTGTGGCAGGAATTCGCTTAACTCGTCAGGGCTTACGCCGCTATATCGAGCAGTTTGAGCAACGGGTCGATCCCCGGGGCAAAAGTTACTATTGGTTGGCTGGGGAAGCGATCGAGGAAATTGCCCAACCGGATCACGAGCGTTTACCCGCCGATGTGTTGACAGATGTGCAAGCGATTCGCGAAAACTTTATTACTGTTACGCCTCTACAGTACGATCTGACCGATGTATCGAGTTTTCAAAAGCTCCAACAATACGATTTGGCGTAAATCCTTCACAATGGAAAATGAATGATTGGTAAAAAAATACTAATCTTGATGGCAGTTTTGGCAATTTCGTTAGCAGTTTGAGCGACACTTTGCTTTCTTTTTGAAATTTTTATTGACTTATTCAATCTTATGTCTCAACCCTCTTTTTCTGACCGGAATGGCCGATCTGATGCGGAAACCGTTTTACTTGAAGACGAACAAGGGCGATCCCTAGACTGCTGGGTCGAGCAGTCTTTTAATATCGACGATAATACTTATCTATTGCTACGACCCATTGATGCGCCCATTACAATTATTGTGGGGGATACTCAAGAAGAGAATTCTGAGGTGATTTGGCTCGAAGATAGTGAAGAAATTGCGACGTTATTTGAGGATGCTAAAGCGGTTTTGGCCGAACAAAATCTCAAGCTCCAAAATGCGGCTTATACTTTAACCGTGGCCGGGGAAATTCCCCAACCCCATGAAGATGATATTCTCACCCTAGAATTTGAAAATGAAGGGGGAAACATTGAAGAAGATGATTATCAATGTTTGGCGGAGTTTTATTACGATTCTCAAAAGTATGAAATTTATACGCCTCTGACCCCTTTATTGTTTTTTGCTCAAGAAAAACCAAGCGGTCAGTTAGAACTTGTGTCTCCCGATCGCTTAGAAGAAATTCAACCGTTTTTAGAGGATTTATTGTTTGAGGAATAAAACTAGGAATTAGCCGATGAGTATGACCAAGCGCTTTTCTAAATGGACGTTTTATTTAGTCATTTTACCCGTGGTTTTAGGATTTTCGGGTTGGCAAGGTTGGGCGGTGTGGAATTGGCTCCTCTCGCCCCAGGAGTCCGAAAATAACAGCCAAAATGCGATCGCCAGGGAAATTCAACTGAATATTGCCCCAGGAACTTCGACGGCACAAATGGGACAAGATTTAGAAGCGTTGGGGTTGATTCGCTCGGCATGGGTTTGGAAGGTTTGGGCTTCTTGGTTAACCCTGCAAGAAGGAGAAGGAATGTTTAAAGCTGGGACGTATAAAGTGGCGGCAAATCAACCGCTTCCTGAACTAGCTCAACAACTTTGGCAAGGGGAAATTATGCGCTTGAGCTTTACAATTCCGGAAGGGTGGAATCGCTGGCAAATGGCGAAATATTTTGAATCCCTGGGCTATTTTAGCGAGGAAGAATTTATTACCGCGATCGCGAATGTCAAGGGCGATCGCTATAGTTGGTTGCCCCAAGATGTCCCTTTTTTAGAAGGCTTTTTGTTTCCCGATACTTATGAATTGGCCAGCGATCGCGTCACCGCCGAACAAGCGATCGAGTTGATGTTGTCTCGCTTTGAAGCGGTGGCTTTACCCTTATACCAAGAAGCCCAAAATCAAACCAATTTGAGCTTAAAAGATTGGGTGACGTTAGCTAGTATCGTGGAAAAAGAAGCAGTGGTTGAAGAAGAACGACCTTTGATTGCCGGGGTGTTTACCGGACGTTTAGCCGATGGCATGAAGTTAGAAGCTGACCCGACGGTAGAATATGCTCTAGGAATTCGTCAAACTGCCGATCGCCCTCTGACCCTCAAACAAGTTCAGGTGGATTCTCCTTACAATACTTATCGCTATGAAGGCTTACCCCCCACCGCGATCGCCTCTCCGGGGTTAGCGAGTCTCAAAGCCACTCTTTCTCCCCAAACAACGGATTATCGCTTTTTTGTGGCTCGTTATGATGGCACTCATGTCTTTACCAAAACCCTCGCAGAACATGAAGCGGCGGTCAAAGCGGTGCGTCAACAACGAGAGGCTTTACAAAACGAGTCTTAAGTTGATTGCAATTTAATTATGCTTAGTTTTTTTTCGGAAACTGATTTTATGAATTTGGAAACCCATTTACAACCCAATTTGGTGTTAGACGGCCCTGTGACAGGTCTGACCCCCGAAATTCTCCAGAAATATCAAATTAAGGGCTTGGTGTTAGATGTAGATGAAACCCTCGTTCCCATTCGCGAACAAAAAGTCAGTCCTGAAGTCTTAGACTGGATTGTTGAGATTCGCGAGGTTTCGGCGTTATGGCTGGTGAGTAACAATATTAGCCAAAGTCGCATTGCCGCGATCGCGAAAGCTGTGGATGTACCCTATCTCTTTGGGGCCCGCAAACCTTCCCGCCGCAAAGTGCGCCAAGCGGTCGAACAAATGCAACTGCCGCGACATCAAGTGGCTATGGTGGGCGATCGCTTGTTTACCGATGTCTTGGTGGGTAATCGCTTGGGAATGTTCTCAATTTTAGTCGAACCGATGATTAGCCCCACGGCAACCCCCCGTCCTTATTCTTTGCGAAATGTTGAAGTCGCCCTCTCTCAATGGCTTGGGGTATCTTTAACAATATCGCAATAAAACTTAAAACAAGTACATAATCCTTTTTTTATTGAAATATAAAGAAAATATTATGAAATAAAAATACATCAAAATTTTCTGGCATTCTAGAAATTGAATCACAGGAGGTCAGTTTTATATAAAGACCTCTCCCATACATAACTTCAATGGGGTCAGCCTGATATAAAGACCCCGCCTATAACAAGCAACTTTAAAGCGCTTGGCTTCCTTTTGGCGGTCAAGCGCTTTATAATTTGTTCTTTGTCGTGAGTCATTAGTCCTTTGTGGTTTGTTAACGCCAACCATTCCATCTCAGCCAAAACGTTCGGGCAATGGCGAATCGTGACTGATGAGGGATGAGGCGATGACTGTTGACTGTTGACTGTTGACTGAAAAAAGGGATGTCTCAAACTCTAGTTGTCAAAATTGGAACCTCTAGCTTGACCGATCGCGGTCAACTTGCTCTTTCGACGATTGCGGCCTTAGTCGAAACCCTAACACGTCTGCGTCATCAAGGCCATCGCGTGGTTTTGGTCACCTCTGGCGCAGTGGGGGTGGGGTGCGCTCGTTTGAACCTGCGCGATCGCCCCCAGAAAATGGCCCTCAAACAAGCCGTGGCTGCCGTGGGTCAAGGTCGCCTCATGCGGGTTTACGACGATTTATTTACCACCCTCGGTCAACCCATCGCCCAAATCCTCCTCACCCGCCGCGATCTCATCGACCGCAATGCCTACGTCAACGCCAAAAACACCCTAGACGCTTTATTCCAGTTAGGGGTCATTCCCGTGGTCAACGAAAACGACACCGTTGCCGTTGAAGAATTAAAGCTCAAATTTGGCGATAATGACACCCTTTCGGCATTAGTCGCCAGTTTAGTCGCTGCCGATTGGTTATTTCTCCTCACCGATGTAGACCGCCTTTATTCTGCCGATCCGAGAGTGAACCCTGACGCAAAGCCCATCGACCGGGTGAAGGTAGAACAGTTAGACCGCTTGCAAGTAGAAGCCGGGTCAAAAGGCTCGACCTGGGGAACCGGAGGCATGGCAACTAAATTATCGGCGGCCCGCATTGCGACCAGTTCCGGAGTCCGTACTGTTATTACTCAAGGCCAGCGGCCCGATAATATTCTCAAAGTCTTGGCCGGGGAAGCCATTGGAACGCAATTTGAACCCCAAGCCCGCCCGGAAAATTCCCGCAAACGTTGGATTGCTCATGGCTTGGTCACCATGGGTAAACTTTATCTCGATGCAGGAGCTGTGACTGCGTTATGTGAAAAAGGCAAGTCTTTACTCGCGGCAGGTATTACGGCAATCGAAGGAGAGTTTCAAGCCGGGGATGCGGTGTTGTTGTGCAATCCCCAAGGCCAAGAAATCGCCAGGGGGATTGTCAACTATAGCAGCCAGGAAATGCAGCAAATTAAAGGTCAGCATTCTGACCAAATTGCCGCAATTTTAGGCTATGACGGGGTTGAAACCGCAATCCACCGGGATAATTTGGTGTTGTGTTTGAGTGAGGGCTAATTGTTGAGGGTTTCCGGGGGAACGACATTGGCCGCCGCTTGTTCGCTGGCTTGGGTTTCGAGGTTTTGACGATCTTGCTCTTGCCAAGATGGGGTAACGGGGTTGGGGAGGTCGGGTTGCACCGAAGCATTCATTTCGTTGTGCTGCGATAACCAGGATAAGCCGCCGACGGCTCCCGCGATTAAAGCGGTGTAACCCAGATACAGGTGAAAGGGAGTTACTCTCATATCGATACTTGGTGAAGAAGCACGATACCAAGACGGAATCACAGAGGATTGGGCTTCGGGTAAGGTGGCGGCGAGGGCAATCCCATTTAGCCCTAAAACGTTGCCCACTTGCCGAATAAAGCCGCGCAAGTACACATCTTCGGGTAATTTGTCTAAATTGCCTTGTTCGAGGGCCCTGAGGTGAAAGACGGGAATTAAGGTGCGGACGTGGATTTTTTCGAGGGAGAGGTTTTGAGCGAGTCGAGCTTGGGCGATCGCGCGGCCAATTTGGCGACAACTTTCGGCCCTAGATTCAGCGAGGGTTTTGGGGTTGGGTTTCGCTTTCTGAGTCAAACGTGGGAGATTCATGCGTTTGGGGGGTCGTTCGGATTGAGTTTCTTGAGGAGGAGCCGCAGGGGTGTCACTTTCTAAAGCTTCATCCGGGTTAAAGGAAAGGTGAAATGTCAACCGCATGGTTTCTTTGGCGATCGCGTCGATCAGCGCTTTGGCCGATTCTGCGGGGGTTCCGGTTAAGTTTTGCCATTGGGCGATCGCTTGTTGATATATTTCACTGTGATTCAGTTCTTGTTCGATTTGGTGAAAACTGGGCAGTCGTTTTTTGTAGGTCGTTTCCATGAAAAAAATTGTTCGTAAGCGTTGTATTTGCTTCCAGTTAAGGAGTCGGTTCGTTACTCATCCTTTCTCGCAGATAGCCCGCACTCCGGATCGTCAAAACCTTGTCATCAGAGAAAATTCGCAATTCTGGTTA
>JBKHDX010000227.1:0-7458 GCA_046541115.1 Spirulinaceae cyanobacterium
GATAACTGAAAAGCCTACTGCCCAAAAAACTGATGACTGATGACTGTTGACTGATAACTGAAAAGCCTACTGCCCAAAAAACTGATGACTGATGACTGTTGACTGATGACTGAATATCCCCCCCTCTCCAAAATGGGGAAATCCCCTATCCCAGAACGGGTGCTTCTCCCCTTTATATTTTCTTCAACTTAGCGGGACAATAATAGTAGACCACAACACGTGGACTACCAGCCCACAAGCCAATAATGTATTACCTCTACTTTCTCGCCAATGCTAGTTTAACCTTACGGATTGCTGACCATTTACAACTTTCCCCTCAGCTTCCCGTAGATTTCATGACCGTCATTCATCAAATCGATGGCTGGATTGTCAAGATTAAACTTCACGATCCTATCACTCCTCAACAACATGGTGATTTCTTAGCCTATATGAATGAACTTGGCATTTCTTATGAACCGGAAATGCGCTTACAGATGGCTTTGTGGAGTTTAGAAACAGGCCAATCTCCCATTGATGTCATGCGTCGTTATCAAGTTGCGATTGTAGCTCACGGGCGACCGAATCGTAGCGACATTGAGTCATTTCGCCGTCAGTTTACCCGTGGTTTAGGATATTGTCCGGAAACCCTGGCATAGTTTATCCTGATTTAAAGTTTTTCTCGCTAAGTTTATTTTTTCTCCTCCTGCTTGAGATGCAGGCGGAGGAATTTTATTGAATGCGTCGGGATGTATGGACTGGATGCCACCCGCCAGATTCCCAGGACTTACGCCTTCTTCAGTTAGGGTGTCTGGGCTAAGCCCCGAAAGGGTTGTGGTATTGTTGTTAAGTCTATGACGCATCAGGTCTCTATCCCTAGGGATAATGGGACGGTGAATGGGCGAGACAACTCTATTCTCTCCCTTGCTCGGCTAGAGTTGGGAAAGCAGGTTGTTGTCAACCAACCAGAGGCTTCGAGATGCAAGGGCATCTTAGAGGTAGAGCTTTCTCCCCTTGTCTGAGGGGTAAGTTGACAAGACAGTGGATTATGCAAAGATCAAAATGCCATTCGATAACTTTCAAGTGTGCGATCGCGACCTCGATGAAACAACCCTAAATCGCTATCTCCAAGCCGACGCGATCGCGGTGGATACGGAAACCATGGGTTTAAATCCCCGACGCGATCGCCTGTGTTTGGTGCAACTGTGCGATCCTCAAGGATATGTTACCGCGATTCCCATTGCTCCCGATCAAAAGAGCGCCCCTCACCTCAAAACCTTAATGGAAGCGGAGAATATCACTAAAATCTTCCATTTTGCCCGCTTTGACCTGGCACAACTCCAAAATACCTTTGATATTTACACCCAGCCTGTTTTTTGTACAAAAGTTGCCAGTAAGATTGCTCGCACTTATACTTCGAGTCACGGTTTAAAAGCCTTGGTGCAAGAACTCACTCAAGTCGAACTCGATAAAAGTTCCCAAAGCTCCGACTGGGGTAATGCCACCAACCTTACCAGCGCTCAACTCAACTATGCCGCCAATGATGTGCGGTATTTGATTGAATTGCGCCAAAAACTAACGGCAATGCTCAAACGGGAAGAAAGATACGATCTCGCTCAACAATGCTTTGATTGTCTTCCAGTTTTTGTGGAATTAGATTTAAGAGAATTTCATAATATTTTCGAGCATTAAGGGCTGTAACCACCCATCTGTGCCAAACCCCAAAGCGTATTGGGGAGAAGCGAGTTCGGCGGCTAGGTGAAAAGCAGCGTTGCGGGCAACTTCCGTTTCAAATACCGAGGAAAAGACGAGAGTGGGGGCGTGTTTTTGACAAAATTGCCGCAACCGATGGGGGAAACCCGCGATCGCGATTTTAACAATAAAAATACCCCGCCATCCCCTTTGATAACAATCTTGGAGTTGCGCGATCGTCGCGACCGATTCATCCAGGGCAAGGGGGGTGGTATATTGCCCCTGAAGTTCTCTCATCAGGTCAAATTCTGCCGGAGAAAGGGGCTGTTCGAGAAATTCGACTTTTTGGGTCGTTTCAAGACAATTTAGCCAGATTTGTGCTGTTTCTGGGGTGAGTCCGCCATTGGCATCGAGGCGCAGTTTGGCGGTGGGGGGGAGGGCGGCGAGGAGTTGCTGAAATAGCTTTATTTCCCGTTCTACGGAGTCTACGCCGATTTTCCACTTGAAGGTACGTTTTCCCTGTTGCCACGCCTCTGGCCAAGCATCTAAGGCGGCTGAACCTGTGGGTAGTAAAGCGGCAACCCTCAGTTGGGGGGGCGGTTGTGCGATCTCTAAGGCCGTAACGGCGGATTCAAAGGCAAACTGAGACGCGGGGCAGGAATCGGGGATTTGGGTAATGTCTTTGTTGCTGATAGTTTCCCCCAACTGCTGGCATAGTTTTATTGCGTCGGCGAGGGTTTCAGAACCAAACCAGGGAATGGGCGCAATTTCCCCCCAACTGTTGCGTCCTTGTGCGTCTCGCAGATGTAATATAATGCCTTCTCGCGTTTGCCAGATACCGTGATGGGTGACGAGGGGTTGGCGAAAGGGGCGTTGATAACTGCGAAATTCGAGGTTATACATCTAGAAAACGCCCGGAATCATAAAGCCCAATCCCCATAAAAGACCCGTCCAAAAGTGTAGTTTCACGGCAATAAATTTGCAATTACTGACTAATTTCGGTTGGTCGTGGTGGGCATTGACATGACTGACTAATTGGTAAGCAATCGGCAAACTAAAGAAGATTAGAATAGTACCGAGGGGAGCATAACCCAAGCAAATAAACAGGACGGTGAGGGCGAATATAATTCCGGTAGACCAAGCTAGAACCCTGGCACCGAGGGCGGTTCCTAAACGGACGATGGGCGATCGCTTTCCGGCAGCTACATCATCTTGGACTTGGTGAAAATGGGAACAAAATAAAATAATAGAAGTGGTTAAACCAATCAGCGTTGAAGCGATGAGAACGGGAATTGAAAAAGTCTGGGTTTGGGAATAATAAGCGGCGGCAATAGCCAGGGGCCCAAAACAAATAAAACAAATAATTTCTCCGAGGCCTTGATATCCCAAACGAAAGGGCGGTCCTTGATAGGTATAACCCAAGGCGCAGCATAATAAAACAATGCCAATCACCATCATATCTTGTTGCCAAAGGGCGATCGCGAGAATGCCCCCTAATCCCAACAGCAAACAAAAATTACTAATCCAAAAAACTAAAGCCTTATTCTGAGTTAAATTCACGACAGAATGGGCTTTATTTTTATCAATTCCGGTGTCGGCATCAAAGACATCATTACTTAAATTTAACCAAGCAATAATGAAGATCGCCGCACTTAAAAAGGTTAAAAAGATTGACCAATAAATTTTTTGAGTATCGGCATAAGCCATGGCTGTTCCTACCCAAATTGGCACTACTGCAACGCTGTACATGGGCGGTTTAATCGCGGCAAACCACAGTTTTTTGTTAATTTGTTGTTCAAAACTTGTCGTTGTCATGGGTACAAAATTAAAGAAATAACGAAACTGAAAAAATTTGAATTCCAAAATTATTTGTTCAAAATGGTCAATGAACCTGGCGATTTTGAGGGTCTGCCTTGGACGCGATCGTTATTTTTCGCTACGATGAGCTAGGATAATCGATACTGTCGGGACTTCCCCACGACGACGCTGAAGCACACCAGTCCAAATCATTCCCCCGCATCAGCTTGGTTGCAGCCATCCTCATATCGCTTTGATTCGCTTTTCTAGGGCGATCGCGATATCTCTAGACATACCATCATGTCAGCCCCAGGTGGAAAATAAGATAAAAATTGTTACGATATCCGCTTCTATGTCAGTTATTTCTTGTCATCCTTCCTTATTTCATGACGATAAAGAACTTTACCAACTGCTTCTAAATTGTCAAGAAAAAGCCCTTCGTCAAGGCCAATCAGTTATTGTTAGTTTAACGCAAGAACTTGAGGCTATTGACCCTTTAGCTTTATTACAAACTGCCCTAAAAGTCAACCCCAAACAACTGCATTTTTATTGGCAAAATAATCGCAAACAAGAAGCGGTTGTGGCTTTAGGACGAACTCGATATTGCACTTTAACCAAGGGGAATCGTTTTCAAGCTTCACAGAATTTTATTCAGACTTGCTTACAACAAACAGAAATCCAGGGGGATTTAGATTTACCTTGGGCAGGGCCGCATTTTTTCTCGACTTTTACTTTTTTTGAACGTAATTCTCGCAGTTTTTCGCCTTTTCCTGTGGCTACAGTTTTTTTACCACAATTGCAAATTGTTCGCCAAGAAAACCGCAGCATTTTAGTCATTAATTTAAATATTTATCCTCATCTTGACATTGCCGAGGCGATCGCGCAATTGCAACGTCAGATTACCCTTTTAAACCAAAGTCATTATCTCCCCCCAAAAGATACTTCTCAAGAAGCTGCGACGACGCAAATTCAAACGGCGCATCCGTTTAAAGCGGCGGTAACTTCAGCCTTAAAATCCATTCAAGCGGGTCATTTTAGTAAAATTGTTTTGGCTCATACCCTGGACGCGATCGCGCCGCAACCGTTTCACTTAATAAAATCTCTGGATTATCTCCGTCAATCCCATCCCGATTGTTACATTTTTTCAGTGAGTAACGGCAAGGGAACAAACTTCATAGGAGCGAGTCCCGAACGTTTAATTAGTATTCAAAATCAACATTTAGTTACAGATGCTTTAGCGGGTTCATCTCCGAGGGGAAAAACGCCTTTTGAAGATGCCCAACTCACGCAAAAATTATTAGATAATGAAAAAGAACGTCGGGAACATCAAGCCGTCAGTGACTTTATTTATAAACGTTTGTGCGAGTTGGGGTTGCGACCGCAGCGATCGCACCTTAGAGTGCTAAAATTATCCCATATCCAACACCTTTGGACTCCGATTCAAGCCGCCTTAAGCGATCGCATTCATCCCCTCGATATTATCGCCAAACTGCACCCAACCCCTGCCGTTGCGGGCGTTCCTACAGCGATTTCCTGCGAACAAATCCGCCATTACGAACCCTTCGATCGCTCTTTATATGCGGCTCCTTTGGGTTGGATGAATTATCAAGGCAATAGTGAATTTATTGTCGGGATTCGTTCGGCTTTTATACAAGATAATCATGCTCGTTTATATGCAGGAGCCGGAATTGTAGCTGGCTCCAATCCTGATAAAGAGTTAGCCGAAGTGCAACTCAAACTACAAACTATGTTAAAAGCTTTAGTTTGAAGTTTCTCGATGTTTAAATCGTTAATTTTTGAAAAAGCGGTCGAGAATTTCGGCTTGACGGTCTGGTGTTAAATTCGGTTTAGAAAGAGGTGTGGTTTGATCCTCAATACTGGCTAAACTCGACGGCTCCGAAAGAAACAGATAGGTGGTTTTTTCCTGTAACTCTAACTCCAAATCTGGCGAGATCGCGTTGTGAATCCGAGCTAAAATTTCTGGAGAAACCGGGTTATACTGACAAGATTCTTGACAACAGAAAAAGTAAAAAACAATCGCTCCCAATCGCACGCGATCGCCATCTTGGAGTAAAATTGGCTCCGTGACCAACTCATGATTAACATAAGTCCCGTTGGTGCTATCAAGGTCGCTCAAATAAAAGCCTTCATGGTGACGATATTCGATCGCAGCATGATTTCGAGACACCCGCTCATCCATCACGCTAATCGAGGCTTGACAACTGCGACCAATTGTCCAAATTCCTTGAGGTTGTAGTAGTTTTTGGCTGTTTCCGGCGACTAAATTCGTCATCAAGTACACTTGGTCTGCCTCAATGACCCCGCTAACATATTGTGTTGAGGTACGGGTTAAACGTTGGTTACTTGTATTTTCTAACTGTAAAATTTCATTAAGCAAATTGGGGTCATGCTCGTACAGTTTAGAAAACACCTGATACAAGCGGAGCTTTTCTTCTAATTCCATCATTCCAGGCCTAGGGAGTCAATAAAACAGTAATAAAGTCGGATTTTCCGCGACTTTGAGTTGATTGTGGGACAAAATCTTGAAATTTGAGGTCAGCTTCTTAAGATAAAGTTGAGCTTTCCTACAATTCCATGACTCGCGAAACTTCCTACCTATCTATTTATGACTTCCGTTCAGCCTTGTTTTCGAGACGAAATAGAAAAATCATCAAAGCGACAACACCAATCTGAAGGGCTAAATTCGGTAAGATTGAAGTCACATCCTGGCCCGCAGCCAATTGAGCTAGGAAAACAAACGCTCCAATCAATCCCGATGCTCCCAACCCCATATAAATAAACTTGCGTAAACCGCGATAAGGGGCTTTAGCCTCAGCCCGCAGACGAGCATACTTTTCGGGACTCATATTAGAATGGCGTTTCGGAGAATGGGTCATAATCAAAAAAATAGCGATCGCACGCCAAAAATTTACGAATTACGTTTACCTTAACTAAAAACTTGTGATAAAATCTACATTCGGTTGTGCCGATGTAGCTCAGTGGTAGAGCACTCGATTCGTAATCGAGCGGTCAGGGGTTCAAATCCCCTCATCGGCTTAGTAGATACAAATAGAGAATCATCGTGACTGCACCAATTTCCCTTCAGGCACTTTGGGACGCACCGATAACAACCCCTCAACCCCCTTTTACACCGGATCGGGTCGCGTCGTTACCCAGGGGGGTACAACTTTATTTTAACCGCGCGATCGCGCCCAATACGCCTTTAGCGGCCAAAGTGCGCCTGCAAATGCACGGTGAAATAAAACTTAACAATCAATGGTATCCTTTCTTTGCCGAACAAGTGATTCAACCCTCGCGGGGTATGATTTGGCAAGCCCGCACAAAAATGGCAGGGGGTATCCCCGTCAAAGGCAGCGATCGCATCCTAGATGGCGCAGGAGCAATGGGTTGGCGACTTTTTGGCTTAATTCCCGTTATGAGTGCTTCTGGAGCGGATATCAGCCATTCTGGGGCGGGTCGTCTCGCGGCGGAATTGGTCTGGTTACCCTCGGCTTTGTGTCGCGAGGACATCACCTGGCAAGCCCATAACCCCCATCACCTACAAGCCCAGTTTAACCTCCAAGGCTACCCCATACACCTCAATCTCCATATCGACGACACCGGACAACTGAAAACCGTTCACCTCAAACGCTGGGGAGACACGGGAAACGGTGATTTTCGCGAAGCCGAATTTGGCGGTATTGCTGAAGCCGAAACCACTTTTGACGGTTATACCATCCCCACTCGCTTACGGATTGGGTGGTATTTCGGCACACCCCGCTTTGAATCCGAAGGGGAATTTTTCCGCGTGACAGTTGATGATGCTGAGTTTGTTTGATTGGTTATAGTCATTCCAATTAAGTTCCGCACATTAACTTAATTGCTTGAGTCCGTGAAAGCGGACTTTGTTGGCGTTAGCCCCGGATTTTTAATCCGAGGGCGGGAATCACGGTTTTTATTTAGAATTACTATATTGGTTGTTGGTTGTTGGTT
>JBKHDX010000228.1:0-7402 GCA_046541115.1 Spirulinaceae cyanobacterium
ACAAGGATACTGGGGCATTTTTCCCCATTCCAATCGTTGAAAAAACTGAGGATCGGTCACGGAAAGTTGGCTTAATACCAACCCCTGGGGCGTAATAATTGTACCTCGCCATCTCGGTCTTCCCTCTGGGTTGATTTCGCGATAAACCCGCAATTGGGAAGCATAAACAAGCTGTAATGTCTGCCTTTGCTCAAAAGGAAGGGATTGTAGCCAGGATACTTCGACATAATGCTCCGGATTGTGCAAAATATAAGCCGCATTGCTGCAATAAGGCAGTAAATCTACAGGTTCAACCGCACCGACTTTGCGCCATTTTCCGGCCAAAACTGTCACGTTTTCGCACTCAAAACCGAAGTCCGGCCCGGTTTTGTCTAAGGGAATATCCAGAATATCTAACAATCTCGGTTCGCGATCGCCCACTAACCGCATTGCTTTCGGAACGCGGCCATCTTCGGGATATTGCGAGCAAACCGGACGAAGCCAGCGATAAGTAGCGGTTTCTAAACCCGCGATGCACCGTTCTCCTCGCTTCCAAGAGTTAGCGAGGCAAATGATTTGGGTCATATTCTCATTTGTTTAAAGACGATTGGGGGTTAGAGATGATGAATTAAGATGTTTCCCCATCTCTCTTTTAAATATTCTGCCACAAGTCGGCGATGACAGTAATGAGGTTCTGCCTCGCTACACAGCAAACAACCTCCATCAAGTAAGTCAGGCGACAACTTTTCCTCGATTTTTCGGGCTTCCATGAGTTTGATAAATTTTGTTTCGTAGGTTTCCCAGTCGCCTTTCTGTTTTTTATAAGCGTCTAAAATATCTGGCGTTGGTGCGAGATTAATGTAATGTTTGTAGTCAATCTTACCGATTTTATTTAAGAAATAAGGTAAGTCTTTACGCTTGGCAAACCCCGCGAGTTGAGAAACATTATTCAACCGCACATCGATAATGCGCTTGACTTTATTTTGAATTAATAGTTCAAAAAAGTCTTCAGCACTTTTGCGCGTAAAACCAATCGTAAATAATTGAATTGGGGGAGTCTTCATGAGCGTTTAACGTAGGCAATTTTATACCCCTGCTTTTGATAAGCTTCAGATAATAATTCTGCGCGAGATTTGGGGGGTATTTCCATCGAGTTTGAGGTGCGCTCGAATAAACTTAACTGAATAACTTTTGGCTGTTGTAATTGTAGCGAAGATAAGCCAAATAACTGTAATAATCGTTCTTCAAGTTCTGGATGGGATTCCAAAGAACCATCATTTAAAATATGATGAATATCGAGGTCAAATTCCTTTAAACGCCGACACACTAAAATAGTACGATGACAGGTAATTGGGTCTTTTTCAGCACACATCAAAGCAATTTTATAATGTTCTAGTCCTTTGATAATCCGTTGAATGCCTTGGGAAAATAACTCGGTTTTCGCGATATTTTCATACAAAGCTTTTCCCTCAACATAACAATTTGAATCTTCGGTTCTTGCGCCAAGTTCTTGGCCTAAAAAAACATAGGAAATATCAATCGCTTTGAGGGATTTTTGAATCGCGGTTTGATTAAATTGAGGAAAACGCCGACTATAAGGAGAAGAACGAACATCTGCAACCGCAGTAATTTGATGTTGCTGAAGCAGTGAAATAAAGTCTTCAATCTCTAAATTGGAATGTCCGACGGTGTATAAAGAGTAGGACATAAAGCCTTGATTGAGTCATAAAATGAACGCGATCGCGTCATTACAATTATAACTGAGAAATAAGCCAGGAAATAAACTCCCTGGCTTAGAACTATTATTATTCAAACCCTAAAGGGCTGACGACAAAACCGGGCTACAGCGTTAACGAATGGGTATCGTTTTCGAGTAAATCCGCTAAATCCTTCAAGAAAGCCGCCGCGTCTGCACCGTAAATGGTGCGATGGTCGCAAGTCAGATTCACCTGCATTTGCCGTTGTACGCGCATCATCCCTTCAGGAGTGGCGACCACTTGGGGACGAGATGCACCCACCGCTAAAATTGCCCCTTGACCGGGGGGTAAAATGGCATCAAAGCGGTCTACCCCAAACATCCCTAAGTTCGAGATGGTAAAGGTGCCGCTATTGTATTCTTCCGGTTGTAGCTGTTTGCTCCGAGCGCGTTCTACCAGGCTTTTCCAGGTGCGAGACAGAGAGTAAATGTCAATTTGGTCAGCTTTTTGTAAAACCGGGGTAATCAAGCCACCGTCGGGCATGGCTACCGCCACAGAAACGTTAATATCCTCGTTGTATTGGATGCTGTCGTTGGTGTAGGCGGCGTTGACAATCGGATGTTTTTGCAAGGTCATCGCGATCGCCTTAGCCAGTAAAGCCGTCATGGTCACGCCTTTCGACTTGATTTTTTTGTAGAGTTTATCGAGTTCGTCGGTGGTGATGGTATAGCCCACGCGGAAGTCGGGAACTTCTAAACTCGCCGCCATATTGCGAACAACCGCTTTTTGGAGAGTGTTCATGGCAACGGTTTTACCTGTGGCGACAGGAGAGTGAGCCGGAGGTGCTTGGCGAGGAGGAGCCGGAGGAGCCGTGGCAATTGGGGTGGCGGTGGGTTGGGTAACTACGGCAGTTGGCGATGTCGTGGCGGTTCCGGTGGCGGCTTCTACATCTTCAGCGACGATACGACCATAAGGGCCACTGCCTTTGAGGGTATTGAGGTCTACTTTCAGTTCTTGGGCAAGTTTGCGGGCCCGAGGAGAAGCTACAATGCGGCCATTGCCATTGCTGGCGCTGTTGCTGGCGGTTGTCGCGACGGTTGCCGGTTCGGGTTCGGGGGCGGCGGGGGCAGGAGTCTCAGGGCGGCTGCTGCTGCTGGTTTGGTCTTGGTTGGCTGCTTGTTGTTTAGCGGCTTCGATTTCGGCTTCGGTTTCAGCTAAGAGGGCGATCGCCGCCCCAACTGGAGCATCTTGTCCTTCTTCAACTAAAATGGTCGCCAGATAGCCTTCGTAGAAGGATTCTACGTCCATGTCGGCTTTGTCAGATTCGACAATGACCACGGTATCCCCTTTTTCTACTTTGTCGCCTGGGGATTTGACCCAAGAGACAATTTTCCCTTCGGTCATGGTGGAGCTAAGTGCGGGCATGAAGATGTCGTGAATCATGGGCGGGGTCTACCGATTGTGAAAAGCAACTAGATAAATATTTATACGCTACAGCATCTTATCAAAAAACGGGATTTGCACCGCGTCCTTTCTGGGAGCAACCCTTTCAAGGGGCGGTTTTGCCCCTGAATTCTAGGGCATTTGAGCGCCGATTCAGCAGCGATGCAATTGTTGGATTTCTTGCAGATCGCGGCGAATTTCGGCCCAGAGGGAACGATTATGGGGGTCGGTGCGTAAGGCTTTTTTGAGATAAAGAGAGGCTTTATCATATTCGCGATCGCGCACCAGTTTTCTGCCTTGCTGTTGATAAGTAATCGCCTGCCATTGTCGTACTTCTGGGTCTTGGGGAAGGCGTTGGGCTAATCCTTCGACGAGGGCGATCGCGCGGGGGAATCGCTGGGTTTGTAACAACTCCTGTAACGATCGATAAGAACTGGCTTTGAGTTGTTGGTCTTGGGGGGATAAGGGCTGCAATACCGGGATAGGTTGAGATTGCTGTTGCAAAGCTGTCGCTTTTACAGTTTGCGTCAAATTAACCGAGTAAGTGGCGATTTCTTGGGCTTGCAAAGCGGTTTGCCACACCAATTGATAGGCCTGGGTAATGCGAACAAACTGGGCTTGGGCTTGTTCGCGATTGTGGGGATTGACATCAGGATGGTATCGACGGGCCAAGCGACGATACGCGGCTTTAATTTCGGAGAGGGGCGCATCGGCTGTAATCCCTAGCAACCGATAGCTATCCACCAAGTTCATCAACAATGCAACTGCTTGAATAAAGTCGATCCCCAAAATAACTTAATTTGGGTCAGAGGATTGCAGATTGCTTGCAAGCAGATTGTCGATTGACCCCGGTTGGCAAGATAAGGGCAAGGACGAATGACCCAGGACACAACTCATCTTTGTCCCGTCACAATATAAGAAACGCGCTGACCGATATTGGTGGCATGATCGGCCATGCGTTCGAGGTGGCGGATCGCGAGGCCGAGTAATAAGATCGGTTCGACGACTCCTTGAATGTCGCGGGTGAAGGCGAGGGTATGATAGACGCTATCATAAGCAAGATCGACAGTATCATCCATGACTTTCACGGTTTGTCCGGCTTTAGCGTCGAGTTCGGCAAGGGCGACTAAGCTAGAAGCTAACATCATCTGGGCTTGGTTGGACATGGCTTCGATTTCGCCGAGGCAGGAATGAGGCGGATAGGGAAAGAGTTTGACGGCTAACTCGGTGAGGTCTTCGGCATAATCCCCAATGCGTTCTAAATCTCGGACGAGGTGCATAAAGGCACTGAGGAGGCGTAAATCTTGAGCAACGGGGCGTTGTAGGGTCATGAGGGTGGCGCAGTCCCGTTCGATTTGGCGGTAGTAGCGGTCGATTTGTTTGTCGAGGGGTTTGATTTGTTTGGCGACTTCTAAATCCCGCGCAAATAAGGCTTGATGACTGAGACGGAAAGAACGCTCTACCAAGGCCCCCATTCGCAGGACTTCTTGGCTTAAACGCTTGAGGGATCGCTGGAAATGGGTGGTTTCAGCATAAGAGTTTGTGGTTGAGGATAAAGTCATTGGATTTTGGTGGTTTTATTGTTTTATTAAGGTGGAGTTAAGGTATTTGGCAATATTTAGTGAGTTCCAGTTTTGCCCTCATTAATTGTTTAAATATTGGACTATAATGCTAACTTATAAAGATAAGTAAGGCACAAAATGAAAGTTTTTACTTTATTTGTAATAACAACTAAAAGTTAAGAATAAATGATGTTTGGTAATTGAATGTTTAACCAAGCGCCTTTTGTCCTAGGATGATTTTGGGCCGATATGGTGCCGCCATGAGCAGAAATAATTTGTTGGGCGATCGCTAAACCCAGACCACTACTATTACGATTTGAGAAACTGGAATTGGGATTGTCGGTCAGGGTTTGCTGAGTACGGGAGGGATCGCCACGATATAGGCGCTCGAAAACATGAGGTAAATCTTCAGCACAAAAACCGCAACCGGAATCAATAACATTAATTATAATCCAAGAGTTTTCTGACGCTTGCCAAGGCAAAGGGTCAGGGGCAGAAAGAGGGCGGTTTTCTTGATGTTGGACTTCGACGCGAATTTCTCCTTGAATTGGACTATATTTAATACTGTTATCGAAAATATTAAGAAAAACTTGGGAAAGGCGCGACGCATCCCCCCAAAAGCTGAAATCATCGATACCCACATAATGGAGTTGGATATCTTTTTGCTTGGCTAAGGGTTCTAAGGTTTGCCAGATACCGAGTAAAAAACTTTTGATGGAGATTTCTTCGTATTTGAGATGTTGTTTGGGGTTTTTTTGGAGACGACTGATTTCTAAACAGTTTTGAATCAAATCGATGAGACGATTGGTTTCTTGGGACAAACGTTCAACCCAAATCTTTTCTTGACCCGAAAGGCGACTTTGTAGCAT
Source organism: Spirulinaceae cyanobacterium (assembly GCA_046541115.1). Classification (GTDB taxonomy): domain Bacteria; phylum Cyanobacteriota; class Cyanobacteriia; order Cyanobacteriales; family Spirulinaceae; genus Jaaginema. The sequence continues at coordinate 5,551 of JBKHDX010000228.1, forward strand.
TTCTGCCACTAAACTAATGGAGGTGAGGGGGGTGCGAAGTTCGTGCATAATGTCAGAAAAGGCGCGATCGCGAGCTTGAGTTAATTCGACGATGGCGCTACGATCTTCGAGAAACACCCCCACTTGGGCTTGGGGGAGGGGAATACAAGTAGCCCGTAAAGGGATGGTGTGGTGAATGCCTTGGCGATCGCGGGGAGGGGATGCAGGGGTCAGAGGGGTGGTTTCAAAAATCCAATCTTCGATCTGCACTTGTTGGCTCTGACGAGCGTTTTCGATGGTACGATCGAGTTCATAAGACCGCACCAACTCTAGTAATAAGCGCAGGCGATTCGGTTGCCAACGATCGATACAGAGTAACTGCCGCGCCACAGGATTACAGGCCATCAGTTGATTTTCGGCATCAACCCGCAAGTAACCAATGGGGGCGATCTCTAGGGCTTTTTGTAAAACTTCTAGCTCAAGCTCTAATTCATTCTGAATGGTTTGCGATCGCGCGATTTCTCGGCGCAAGCGCGAAATAACGGACAACGAAGCCTTTTCGGCCGGGCCATTTGCTGCAATCTGTAGGATTTGATTTAATTGCTGCTGTTGGCGATAACGCAACACCAAGCTAATCCCTAAACCCATCCCTAGCCCCACAATCAAAATTAAAACGTTCATAAGTGATGCATGAGGTTACCGAATATAACGATCGCTTTTGTCTATATCTTAGTGTTGACTATCGCTCTTTCGAGGTTAGTTCCCGATTACCCCTTGAGTCGAGGTGAAGGGCCAATCATCTAAGCGGAATTTTGCTCAGAGGAGTTGAATCTGGAAGCGAGTGCTTTACTCAACGAGCATCAGGGTGAAAGTTTCGATAAATGATGTTCAAAAACAAATAGGACGGTTTAATCATGACTGCATTGAAATCGAAATGGATAGCGGTGGGTTGTGCCGCGTTATTGGCAGCGATCGCGGGTTGTACCCAGGATGGGGTAAGTGAAGAAGTAACCGAGGCTTCCCCCGTAGAAGACGCAGTAGTAGAAGAAATCGAAAAGCCCGAAAATGCGACGGTTTCACCGGAATTAACCAGCAATGCCTGGCAATATCTCTATGACAATCGCGAGGAATTAAATGTTTGTGACGGGATGCTCGATCCTGAAATTTCCCAAGAAGCTTCTGAAACCTACGCGATCGCCCAGGACAAAGCCTTAGTTCAAGTTTTGTGCTTTATGGCGGCTTATCAAGGGGCTTATCAGTATTATGTTTACGCCGAAACCGACGAGGGGGTAGAAGTAACGCCGTTGGAGTTTACGACTTATCTGCCGGGGGAAAGTGGCGAATATGAAGTCGAAATGACCCGCGATTTAGGCGGTTTACCCACTTATGACCCCGATAGTCAAGTTTTATCAATCTTCACCAAAGGTCGCGGTATAGGCGATTGTGGGTCTTGGGCCCAATATCAACTGCAAAGCGAGGCGTTTGAATTAAAGGAATATCGCCTCAAAGATGATTGTGACGGGAATTATGTAGACCCGGAAGAATATCCGCAAATCTACCCCTCTCCGTAGTTTCTTTGACCAATGGGTTAAGGAAAGATTAAGTCATGATTATAATTGAGTTTAAACTGCGGTAAATTCCGGTTAAGAGAATTACTGCAATTGACACTCCCCGACCATTAGGTGCGGGGATTCTTCGTTCATAGACCCAACTTGCTGAGACAGGATTGCTCCAACCTCAGTAGCGGTCAAATCTCCCGAAGCGTTCGGGTCTGTGACCCAAGTTCCGACGTGACCCGCCGTACTCAAAGCACTTTTTAGGATATTAATTGCAGCATTCCAGTCCCTATCTAATTCGCAGCCACAAAGACAAA
>JBKHDX010000229.1:0-7391 GCA_046541115.1 Spirulinaceae cyanobacterium
ACGTCACTCTCGACCACGGCCCCGTCAGTCGTCCCACGGGTCGCGGTATTTACTTCTACGACCCCGACGGCTTTTTAATCGAAATTCGCTGCAATCCGAGTAGCAGTTAATACCAAATCCGGTTTCGACACCCCCTTTATCCAGCTAACCCGCCCACGGATTAAAATCCGGGGCTAATGAGAGCAAAGTCTGCCTTCGCAGACTAAAAAATAGATGGGTTATGGTAAGCGGATTTAGTATAAGGGGAAAGTTTTTCCGAGGATTAGCTGGTTTTTTGTTATTGGTTATTGGTTATAGTCATTCCAACCCGCGTTCGCTGACATTAACTTGATGAGTTCAGTCCGTGAAAGCGGACTTTGTTCTTGTTGGTTCCCCAGATTTTAATCTGCGGGCGGGCTATTTAGAATGACTATATTGGTTGTTGGACGGGGAAACCCCGCCCCTACAAAAGACGTAAAGCCAAAACCTTAACTTGTCACAATCAACAAAGGACTAAAAAACCATACAAGCGTCAATGGTCGCGACAACTGATTGAGCCAGGGCTTGTAAATGATAGCCCCCTTCGAGGCCAAACAGGAGGCGATCGCACGCGGGATGGATATACTCAACAAAAGCCTTATAATCAGACGGCTGTAGGGCAATTCCCGCGAGGGGGTCGGCCTGGGTGGCATCATACCCCGCACTCACGATTAGTAAATCCGGGTTAAACTCTTTGAGAAAAGGAACGACTTGCTGCTCAAACGCGGGTTGATAATCGGCAAAAGTGCTACCGGGAGCCATGGGGAGATTGAGAACATTGTTGTATTTTCCCGTTTCGCTACTCGCTCCTGTACCGGGATAACAAGGGGATTGATGCAGGGAACAATAAGCAATATTGGGGTTAGTTTCCGTAAGGTATTGGGAGCCGTTGCCGTGATGTACGTCCCAGTCGAGAATGGCAACGCGAGCGATGGGGGGTTGTTCTAGGGCATAATAGGCCGCGATCGCCGCATTAGAAAACAAGCAAAACCCCATCCCTGAATGATTTTCGGCGTGATGGCCCGGGGGACGGGCTAAAACAAAAGCCGGGGAGTGGGAATTTAATACTCGGTCTACCCCATCTAACCAAGCACTCACGGCCAAAAGAGCCACATCATAGCTTTGAGGAGATACGGGAGTATCCATATTCAACAAACCGCCGCCTTCGAGGGCGAGTTGGCGTACTCGGTCGATATAATCGGGACGGTGTAGTTTTTCGATCCAGGGCAATACGTCGCGATTTGCCACTGGTGTTGGGTGTTGCCACTCTAAATAATTCGCCCAAGGCGCGTGTTTAAGGGCGTTAACAATGGCGGTAAGGCGTTCGGGTCTTTCGGGGTGCGATCGCCCGTTGTCGTGGTCGAGAAAGCGGTCTGAGTAAATAATACAAACCATAAGGAAGTTTAAGTTTTACTCAAGTCTAGCGATTTGATTTGCGCTTCGTAGCTATTAATCTTGCTGTTGAGTTCGCGAATGCGACGGGATAGGACGCGGGTAATATTAACTGCAATTTCGGGGGTTTCTTCGATCGCGTCGATCAATTGTAATTGGTTGAGGGTCAGACAGTCACAGCTTTCCACCGTGGTCACCGAAGCCGAGCGCGGTTCGGCATCAAACAAAGCCATTTCCCCAAAAAACGTCCCTTGTTCTAATACAGCCAAGTCGCGATCGCCCACATGAACCCGCACGCGGCCAGAAACCACCACATACAGCGATCGCCCTTCTTCTCCTTGCTCAAAAATGTTGTGATTTGCCGGAAATGAAAGTTCGTCCATTGCTGAGGCCAGCTTGACCAAAAATTCATCTCGCAATTCCTGGAAAATCGAGACGCGCCTGATAAATAATAAGCGATCGAAGCTGCTTAACATAGGAATTTAAAAATCAGCCATAAATTACCTTTTGCAATCGAGGGGTTACTCACTCGTGGATCCACGCATCGCCTATTTTCCCCTGACCTAACCGCGTGAAATGGCTCGATCTCTTGCTGTGAATTAATGATTCAGAGGTACTATTTTGAGCAATGGGAATTTCAAAATAATAAACGCCATAAATGTCATCTTACAACCCCATGTCCCCATGGCGCGGGGTTGTAAAGCTTTAGACTCATCCCGCGAATTTTACATTACATTGCCCCTAACTCAGCTTTAAGACTATCCACTTGTGCGGCCACTAGCGGGTCCGGGTCATTTCGCAACACCGGGAGTAATTCTAAGCAAGTGCGGGGACTGGCTTCTTTGAGATAAGCCAACACAGCTTCTCGGACAAAACTACTCGGATGGCTCAAACAAACCAACGTTGCTTCCCTCGACACAGCCCACCGTTGCGATCGCGCTAAATGGAAGCAACAAGCTAACGTCCAATCTGAGAGAAAATGACGCAACTCTAACAAACGATTTAAACGCTCTTGGGGAGTCATGGGTTCGTAGGGAACCAACTCGGCCAAATCTTTGATATGTTCTTTCGTCGGACGGCGTTCGAGAACGCGGATTAAAATTTGTTTTTGGGGGATATTCAGAGTATTGTCGAGAATTTCTAATCCTAATGCCATATTATTATCCGAATCTGAATCTAAATTCAAAATTGCCGCTTGCATGGCGCTCAAGGGATACAACAATTTGAGCAACAAGAAACAGCGATCGATGCTATCGCGTCGCATTCCCTCTAAAGCTGCTCGCAGCAAATCTCCTTCTCGATTCTCAAGACTACCGTCATCTAAATCAAGGGAAGCGGCCAGCAGTTGACCGAGCAATAACAATTCTTGTTCGATTAAATTCTCAATGCCACTGCGGCCTAAACGTTCTAATACCGCCTCAATGCCAAAATCCCCCTCAATTTTGAGTAAAATCCGCAACACATTCCGCCGTACAACTCCCCAACTAATTAGGAGTTGCTGAACTAAAACGTCCATAGCGGCAGTTGTACCGATTTCCGCGATCGCGTTTCCGGCGTGGAGGCGCACAAATTCTGGCTTACGGCGGTCTTCGAGGAGTTGGGTGAGTAGGGGTAAGGCTTCTTCTCCTAAGCCGATCAGGGCTTGTTTTGCGGCTTCGCGGGTGGATTTGTAATACAAGGCCTTGATCAACGAAGGATAATATTCTTGAATGCGTTTGGTTGCGATCGCCCGCAGTAAGGCACACCGCACCCGGGCTGATTCATCTTGGAGTAAATCGGGAATATAACGCCGTAATAACTCGCCACTGGCCTCGGTTTGTTCGAGGGCTTGGGTTCCAAGGGTGCGATCGCGTTCTCGTCGCGAAGCCAGCATTGTTTCTAAGGTTCGTAACGCCGTGGCTTGTTCGTTGGGTTTCCCCCGACCCAAAATTAACGCCGTGGCCGTCCCGCGCACCACCGCGTCTACCCGTTCATCGAGATAGGGTTGCAGGGTTCCAGTTTCTAACTCCGGTTGTGCCATCCAGATATAGCGTAACGCCAAAGCCAGCACTTCTAAACTCGGCTTTTGTTCGATTAAATGCTGCACATCGGCCAAATGGGCTGCATCGGGGAAACGCAGCATAATTTCCATGCTTTGTTTTTGCAATGCTACGGAAAACTGCGTCAAACGGGGGGCGAGAATTTCCCCGGCTGCCGTGGGGTCAATGCGGGATAGCATTTGAATACAAGAACGGCGATCGTCTTCGTTGTCCGTTTCGTTGAGTGCGTCAATAATGGCCCGTTTAAAGGCTTTTAAATCGCTCGTTCCAAAACCTAAGCGCCCTTGTTCGGCACTTTGCACCAACAAACTGACATAACTCGACCGCAACAACAAAGCACTAATGGCCCAACACACCGAAAACAGCACGATCGCGCCGATAAAAATCCCCCCTTGGATTTGTCGGGCGGTTTCGGCTTTCCCGGTGAAGAAAACGCCAATCAAAGCAATTAAGCTCCAAATCGTCACCCCCGTTAAACCGATGGCTAGGGGTTCGGCAATTCCCTGGACTTTGGCTTGAATGGCACTGCGAACTTCGGCAGGAATGGGTTGAAACAAAAACGGCTCGATCCCCGCAATCAGGGTATAGCGCAGCAAATCATCAAAAAATTTGAGCATTAACGCCCCGAAAAAGAGGATTTGCGTGCTGTTGAGGGCGAAAATCCCGGTTAAATCCAGGGCGATCGTAAACAGCCCCAAAATGGACAAAGACACGGGTAAAAACATCGCCGCGATAAAAACCCCCAACCGCTCAACCGCCCGACTAGAGACAAACCATTGGGCAGTGAGTTCGCAAATCCCTAAAATTCCGGAAAATAAGCCTAAAAAGCTGGCTAATTGGTCTGTTTCTGGGTAAACTCGCTCTAATTCTCCAAAAAACTGAAACTCCACCAGCAACAACAACACCTGACCCAAAATAAAAAAGGCAAAAAGCGGCACGATGTATTTTCGCAGGGTGTTACTGGTGCGGCGGGTGCTGTAATCGGGCTGTAAGTCATCTAATTCCCGCACGGGGGTTTCGGGAAAAGCTTGTTTGTAGCGTTTGCTCAAATACAGCAAAACTCCGCCCCCCAGCAAAATCATGATTGCTGCTGCGAACAAGACATTTTTCAGGCCGATCAAAAATAATAAAACGGGCAGGGAAAACCCAGAGATCACATCCCCTAACAACAAGCCACTGGAGACAATGGGATAGGTTCGTTTGATCTCGCGAATATTAAAGAGTTGATTGGCCGTGACTTGAGAGTTGAGGTCGTTGAGGATATCTTCGGCATCTAGCCACAACCGCAGTAGAAAGGCGGTTCCCAAAGCAACTGCGCCGTTGAAGGCATCAATTTCGAGGGCGACGCGAAAGAAAATTAAGGGGATTGACATCAACAAAGCCATGGCCCCAAACACCCGCCGCAAGGGGAAATGATTTTGCAACCAGGTGTACAAAAACCCCAAACTCGACCCCATGGCCGCACTGGCAATATAAATTAGGGGTAGACCTTCTGCGCCAAACCCTTCGAGGAATAGAGCGATCGCGGTTTGTTCGAGCCATAATAACCCGACCGAAGTCATGGTATAAAACACGAACATTAAAAACGTTCGTTCCCCTTCTTCGGGACGAAGATTTAAAACTTTGAGGATTTGATTTCCCCAAGCATTACGACTCCCTCTTACTGTTTTTGATTTCATTATTGGGCTGACGGCGGTTTTTACGTCAGGATAGCAAAAACTTTAAGAGGCAGTGGGCTTTTCAGTTATCAGTCATCAGTTATTAGTTATCAGTTTTTTGGGCAGTAGGCAGCTTCTTCAGTTATCAGTCAACAGTCATCAGTCATCAGTGTTTTGGGCAGTAGGGGCTGGGTTTCCCCGCCCAATAACCAATAACCAATAGCCAATAACCAACCAATAACCAATAGCCAATAACCAACAACCAACCACTTATGGAAAAAAGGTTCCCGCGATCGCGCTGTTAATTCACTAAGATTTTTTCGGTGCAATCAACATCATCATATTACGACCCTCTTGTTTCGGGGCTTGCTGAAGTTCCCCCACGTCCTGTAAATCTTCAGCCATGCGTTTGAGCAACGCTTCGGCGAGATTTTTGTGTTGAATCTCGCGACCTCGGAAAGTGATCGTCGCTTTAACCTTATCGCCGGACGTGAGAAAGCGACGAGATTTTTTGACACACACTTGATAATCGTGGTCGTCGATTTTGTACCGCATTTTGACTTCTTTGACTTCAGCGTTATGCTGTTTTTTCCTGGCTTCTCGGGCTTTACGTTCCTGTTCGTATTTATATTTCCCATAGTCCATGACTTTACAAACCGGGGGGTCGGGCTTGTCACTAATCAAGACCAAATCCAGGCCGCGGTCTTCGGCCAAACGACAACCTTCATCGGCAGAAATAACGCCGACTTGGGAGCCATCGCTATCAATCACGCGGATTTTGGGAAAGCGAATCTTGTCGTTGATGGGAGGAACGTTACGACGGTTTCTTGTGTCTCTCACAGGCTAAATGTTTTTAATCTGCTGTAGGTAGTTGGTAACGCCAAGCGTGTATCTGAGGGTTTGATAAACGATCTCAATTGTACTGAGTTTGGCTCAGTTCATGGTCACAATATTAGCTTAAGTTTGACCTCGCTCAACCCCCTATTGCCCCGTTGCTTGGAGAGATTTTCATGGCGGCGAAAAATCCCCAGAAATACCGGGGTTTTCTGGCGCGGGGAGGGGGCGATTCGAGGGGCGATCGCGTTAAGCTAAAAAGCAGCAAATTGTAAATATTTTTAACAATATTTTGTGAGCGCGATCGTGAGTAACTTGAGTCAGTGGCAACAACGCATCGGCCATCAACGAGACTGGATTTGGCGGGGTTGGCAAATTCGCTACAGCTATTTTCATCCACCCCAATATTCCACCCAAGCCCCGGTTATCTTTCTACACGGCTTTGGCGCGAGTATCGAACATTGGCGCAATAATATCCCGGTTTTGGGTCAAGCGCGATCGGTTTATGCCCTAGATTTACTCGGTTTTGGTGCGTCTCGTAAATCCGACACCCGCTACACCGTCCATTTGTGGGTCGAACAGGTTTATGAATTTTGGCAAACCTTTATTGGGCGGCCTGTGATTTTGGTGGGTAATTCCATCGGGTCGTTAGTTTGCTTAACCGCCGCAGCAAGCTACCCGGACATGGTGGCGGGTATTGCCATGTCCAGTTTGCCCGATGTCACTTTACGCCAAGCAACGATTCCCAAGCCCTTACAGCCCGTTGTGAGTGGCATTGAGGGCTTGTTTGGTTCGCGGTTGCTGCTGTCTCCTCTGCTCAAATTCTTACGCCGTCCCCAGACGATTCGCCGTTGGGCTAAACTTGCTTACGCCGAAGAAAAAGCCGTGAATGAGGAGTTAGTCGAAATTTTGAGTTCCCCGGCTTACGATGAGGGGGCAGAAGGGACGTTTCGGGCCTTATTTCAGAGTATTCGCCAACCGGATTTTGCTCCGTCGGTGTCTCAAATGTTGCCCCAGTTAGAAGTGCCGATTTTGCTGTTGTGGGGTCGCCAAGACCGCATGATCCCTTTTTCTCTGGCCGAGGGTTTTGTGAATCTCAATCCCCGCATAAAGTTCGTGGAGATCGATCCGGCGGGTCACTGTCCCCATGATGAATGCCCCGACCGCTTCAACGAGATTTTACAAACTTGGCTGCAAGAATTTTGAAGGGTCAAGTCTTGCGTAGGGGCGGGGTTTCCCCGTCCAGTTTTACGTTCGTGTCTTGAGACATAACACAAAAGCTCAAAGCTAGAGATGGTGGGCGATGCCCACCCTACACAATGTCAAAATGGGCTTGCGTAGGGGCGGGGTTTCCCCGTCCAGTTTTACGTTCGTGACTTGAGACATAACACAAAAGCTCAAAGCTAGAGATGGTGGGCGATGCCCACCCTACACAATGTCAAAATGGGCT
>JBKHDX010000230.1:0-7362 GCA_046541115.1 Spirulinaceae cyanobacterium
GACCTTGCGTAGGGTGGGCAATGCCCACCATCTCTAGCTTTGAGCCTTTGTATTCCGTCTCAAGCCACGAACGTAGTGCTATCGTATGCCAAAGTCTGCCTTCGCAGACTAAACAAATAAGTGGGTTGTAGTAATCAGATCGCGATCGCATCTAAAAACGTAAAATGGGACGGGGAAACCCCGCCCCTACAAGCCCCCTGTCTCAAACGTTAAATTGAGCGAAAACAAGAACCAATAACAAACAACAAATGACAAAGGACTAATGACTCTCTTTGAAACTTAAATCGGCCTTTTCGGGGCTGTAATGCTTTCTATCTATAGCTTTGAGCTAATTTTTGAGGGCAACTCTAAGACTAAGTTTCTGACTTTCTTGGGGAACAACACCTCCCGCAATACAGGAAAAACCAACAACAAACAACAGAAAACCAGTTAATCATCGGAAAAACGTGACCGTGATTGTGCTAATAACCAATCAACTGCGTAGCGATCGCAACGGAATACAAAGGGGGGTATGACTAACGGGATCGTCAACAATGCGACAATCGAGGCCAAAGACATCCCGCACCATGCTTTCTGTCATCACGGTTTGGGGCGATCCGGTGCCGTAGATTTGACCGGATTTGACGGCGACGAGGTGATGGGCGTAGCGACACGCTAAATTTAGGTCGTGCAAGACCATGACAATGGTACGCTGTTGGTCTTGGTTGAGGGTTTTGAGCAAGTCTAGCACTTCGAGTTGATAGGCTAGGTCAAGAAAGGTGGTGGGTTCGTCGAGGAGTAGAATTTGGGTATCCTGAGCGAGTGCCATAGCAATCCAAGCCCGTTGTCGCTGCCCCCCAGAAAGCTCGTCGAGGGCGCGATCGCGCAGTTGGGTCATACTGGTAGTCTGTAGGGCAACTTCAACCTGTTTCTCGTCTTCGGTTGACCATTGTTGCCACCAGTTTTGATAAGGATAACGTCCTTGGGCGACTAAATCCCGCACGGTTAAGCCTTCGGGGGCGCTGGGGTTTTGGGGCAGCAAGCCGAGTTTTTGAGCGACGAGTTTGGTAGGTTGCTCGAATATGGCTTGATTATCGAGTAGGACAGTGCCGCTACGGGGCTTGAGGAGGCGGGCCAAGCCCCGTAATAGGGTAGATTTACCGCAACCATTTGCTCCCACCAAGACGGTAATCTGGGCGGCAGGGATGAGGAGATCGAGGTCGCGAATGATGGTTTGGGCTTGATAGCCGAGGCTGAGGGATTGGGCTTTGAGTTGAGCAGTCATAAAAGGACGCGATCGCACCAGAAAAAACAGACTTATTGTATCGATGATAAGGGTTAGCAATAAAAAAATTTGGGTGCGATCGCTTTCTCTTTGGGGTGAGATGCAACCATAGTCTGCGATCGCGGCGATCCGAGGCAGGGTTTTTCAGACTGAATGGCGACAACAATTTTTCAAAAAGCGATCGCTTAATGCAATTGATCGGCAACTCCCCCGTTAAGCCCTCGTTAAGAAGATGATAAATCTTATCAACAAAAATTAGTCTAATGATAACCCAGACGCGATCGCGAAGTTTGAATATCCCCAGGGGCAGCTTTACTCTAAATCTGTGGGGTGGGCGGGCATTTGCCAACAAATTTCTAAACGAGCTATCTGGTCTTGTCGCGAACTGTGAAAATGGTGAAACACCTGCCAAAACTGGATTGCCGTGTTTACATTCTCCAGTTGAATCCGCAGGGGTTGATAAGCTCTACACTCGCAGGGAATACCCAAATCTTGCAGACGATTGTACAGCGACCAGCGTCTATCCGAGTTGATTTCGATGGCGGATTGGGTGAGAGAGTCAGAGTTAAAAGGTTTCATCTGCAACTAGAGGATTAATTATTTTTGGCAGTTTATTGATATTTATTCTCAACTGCTGTAATTTTATAGCTAAGTGGCCTTTTTTGGCAACCTGCTTTTACAATTGAAAACAACAGGCACACAAAACGGCTGAAATGTAGTCAAACCCTGACATTTAGCCGCTTGTTCTGGCTGCAAAAAAATTGTGTTGGCTAATTTTTTAGGAGATCGAAATCCATGTCCGAGACGCAAACCGTATTACAATCCTTCAGCGACATTGCCGATAATCCGATTATGTTGGAAAAATCGGTAACTGAGCCGATTTGTGAAGGTCTAAGTATTGCTTATGCCAGTTTTCAGGCTTTATACTTGCAATACCTCAAGCATCATTTTGTTGTCGAAGGTGCAGAATACTATATGCTGCACAACTACTTTCAAGAAAGCTACGAAGAAGTCCAAGGACACGCTCATGATGTGGGAGAGCGTCTCCATGGCTTGGGGGGAATCCCGGCGACGAACTTCGCTAAATTGGCGCAATTATGCTGTTTTGAACCGGAAACCGATGATGCGTTGCGTTGTAGCCTGATGATTGAAAACGACTTAGCCGCCGAGCAACAAATGGTTAGCTTAATTCGCCGTCAAGCTGCTCAAGCCGAAAGTTTAGGCGATCGCGCTACCCGCTATCTCTACGAACAAATCTTACTCAAAACCGAAGAACGGGCTTATCATCTGCAACATTTCTTGACCAAAGACAGCTTAACACTGGGTTGGTAAATAGAAGTCTTGTGTAAAGATTTTTGCGATCGCGCAATCTTTTCCGAATTGAGGAATCCTAAAAGGAGAATTCATCAACAATCTTGATGAACTCTCCTTGTTTTTTCGGGAAATAAAGAGTGCGCCGTCTCGAACAACAAGGCATTATACAGGGTTATGGGGCAAAAGTCGATCCCGAAAAAGTAAGCTGCGATCTTGCCGCATTTATCCTCGTTACTCTCGAACATCCCAAACACCGCCAAGGCTTTCTGGATTTAGTTCTCATCCTCCCAGAAGTCCAAGAATGCCACCACATCGCCGGAGATGGAGATTATCTCCTGAAAGTGCGTTGTGGGGGTACTCGCGCCTTAGAAAGCCTGATTAGCGATCGCCTCAAAAGAAACATCAACGCTACCCTTAGAACCTTAGCCGTAGATTCTACCGTAGGTTGGGTAGAACGCAGTGAAACCCAACACCACTTCGATACTTTGCCTTTGTTTCGTGACTTCAACCTAACCTACTGATATGACACACCTTAAACGGTGGATTACGGTGGATTGCGAGTATTACTGTCATATCAAGGGTTTTAGCCGCCTAACCCACCCTAAGCCTAACAACCAACAACAAATGACCCACAACATCCGTAGAGCTAACCCTGACCAATCCTGCCACGATTCTATCGTTTACAGCCATTTTCGCAGGAATTGGTTTTGTGAATCAAACAGCCAATGCGAGATCGGCATTAATCTTAACATTGGGCGTATTTTTAGGATCGGCGTTGTGGTGGTTGGTGTTGAGTTTGGGGGTGGGATGGTTGCAATTGGGAAATAACCCCGCGCGATATCGTTGGATGAACTATCTCGCGGGGATTGTTATTATTGCCTTTGGCATTGTGGCGTTGTGGAGTTCGTTGGCTGCGTTTAAATAACAAATACTTCTGTCACCTCCACTTCACCGTAAGCAACTTTAATCGTAAACTGTTCTCCAGGTTCGCCACTAAAATCTAACGCCAATTTATGAGTAGTTTGGGTAATTGCTTCCATCACTACTTTTCCGGTTTCATCTAACACTTCTACCGTCACATTATCCGGTAAAACTGCCGAACCATTCGCGGGGGAAACTTCGACATTAATCTCAATTTCGCCTTCTTGGATCGGATGAACCCCGATAATTAAATCAACGCCTGAATCAAGGGATTGTAACTGTAAGGTTTTGCGACATTCAATTGCAGGATTCCCTTGGGTAGTTCGGCTTCTAAAGGCTAATTGAGGACTGGGGACAACCCAAGTATTAATCATTTCCCAACCTTCATCAATCGTATTTTCGAGCCAATGACCAAGACGCACTACAGAGGACTTTGCCGTTGAGATAACTGCCAGTTTAGGGGTGTGTAAATGCTCGATTAAAGCGTCTAAACTTTCGAGTTGGCTTAAAGGCATATTATCTTGCTCTGCTTGCCGATAAAAGCCCAAAATGGTTGCTTCTGTGAGTTCGGAGTTGAGAGCAACAGCAACATAACCCAAACGATCTTTTTGGACTTCTGGGGGAATATAACAAGTTTCTACTTCAGGCAGAACCGGACGGCATTCTAACACTTTTCCTTCTTCTAAGGTTAAGCCTCCAGTATTACTCAAAATTTGGTAAATGGGGTCTGGACTTTCGCTATTTTCTAAATGAGCGGTAAAACCCAAACAGGATAAATAATAATCCGTCGCATAAGCCGCTAAACTATTGAGATAAGCTTGTTTAGCACCATTAGTTTTCCGGTAAAGTTTTTGGGCAAATTTGTGGGCTTTACGAACGAGGGGAACAGTGAATGTCATGGAATTAGAAATGGGGTAAGTCATGGTTTCTATGAAGTATTAAGTGAAGTTAATCGGATAAATAATCTCGAAGTAAAGAAATGAATCTTTTTAACGAGCGCTGGTAAAAACTACTCAGAGTTGGAACGGGAATATTATGCAGTTGCTGAGAAATTTCTTCCCAAGAATAACCATCGAGTTTTTGTAAAGCAATGAATTTAAAACTGGCTTTGGGATGACCTTGAATGTGGGCTTTTTGAAATACGTTTTCGGGGTCTTCTGCGATGAATCTACGCAATTCTTCAATCGGAGATTCTTCAGGTATTTCGCTTATCATTTGTAAATTTTCGAGGTCATCTAAACTAGGTCTAGGCGGCATATTTCTTCCTTCGGTATTTAGTTCGCGATAAGCTTCAATATAAAAGCGTTTGTCCAACAAAAAATTAGCCCATTGTAATACTTCTCCTTTTTCGGGATTGTACTTATCTATATTTTCGCAAATATATTTAAAAAGTCGCGATCGCCCTTCATCTTTCACTTCTTGATATTGCGCCCCATCAGTCCGCTTAGGAGAACATAAACCCCCCGATTGTTGCAAAAATGAAATCAGTTGATTCAGGGCTTTTTGTCGTTCTAGACTTCTAAAAGGGTATTGTTGAGCGGTAAGAGCAAGCTGCTTTAATTGTTCGTCCAATTGTCCGTCAAACTCCGACATAAGAATCTAAAGTAAAAGCTTTTACGAAGGCATTGGGTTAACTGCCTCTACTACCTCTCGCTACAAGTGAGGGAATTTTACGCAGAACTTATAATTTTTTACAAAAGTTTACACAAAGCGAAATCGAAAGGATGTTGTAGCATTAAAAAAGTAAGATTTACGGAGCTTATGAATCCTCTAGACGTTCCCACCGCGATCGCACAACGTCGCGCCCACAAACAGTTTAAATCTGACGCAATTCCCGCCGATTTACTCCATCGTCTCGTAGAATTGACAGTTTCTGCGCCGAGTAGCTGGAATTTGCAGGATTGGCGCATTGTGTTGGTACAAGACGAAGCTCAACGCCAAGCTTTATCCGAGGCAGCTTGGGGACAACAACAAATCGTCCAAGCCCCCATTACCTTTGTGTTTGCGGCTCATCCTTACGCTTGGAAAACCGATTTAGACGACATTTTCGCGATCGCAAATCAATCTGACGCTTGGAATGAAAGCCGCATTGATTACCTCAAAAATGCGATTCCTCAGTTTCAAGAAAAACTCGGCGACAAAAATCGCGAATATGCCATCAAAGATGCTACGATCGCGGCAACTCACCTCATGTTAGCCGCCGAAAGTCTGGGTTTAGCCACTTGTCCGATGAATGGCTGGCTGGAGGATAAGGTTAAAGAAGTCATTGGGGCTGAGGATTCCGATCTCGCGATCGCGGTATTAGTCCCCGTCGGTTATCCTGCCGACTCTCCGCAAAATCCGGGACGTTTGCCCTTATCTCATAATGTCTTTCGCGATCGCGTCAGCAATCCTTACGAGTAACAAGCCAAAACCCCGATATCATTCAAGTTACCGAGGGTTTATTCTCGATCGTCAATATTAACGCATCCGCGCCGCTTGCATCGACCAACGATTCACCTGTACGCCGCGATTAATGTAGCGAGTGCGTTCCCCTGTTGGTAAATCCATACTCCGACTGAACTCATTTGACCCCGCATGAAGTCCAAGAATGACATAGCGACCATCATTTAAAGCCGCGATAATTGCACTGCCCGAAGACCCCGGATTAGTGTCGCATTGATGGAATAATAAGCCATTCATGTCGCCGTCGCTTACTCCTTCGAGAATCGTGCATTCTTCGTGCATTCCGGCGGTGTCTCCGGGGTTGCCAAACTGACGGAATTTAGCCGTGGGGAAGTCCCCCGCATATCCGGCTACAATCATTTTGCCCGCGATCGCGCTCAAGACTTCCGGATCGCTCAAATCCACATCTGCCCAACCCAAGTATCCCATGCGATCGCCCACGGGTTCATCCAGTCGTAACAATGCCCAATCCTCCGCAGCAGCTTGAGGACGAGCAGCCCAACCATACTCATAAGAAACCACCGTCGCCGTTACAGGGGCAACACCGCGAATCAAGCCCGGTTTAAAAATGAGGCGATCGCGTCCGGCTTGATACTGTTGCGCTCCCACAACCGCTTTACTTATCGGATGAGTGAGACAGTGAGAATTGGTGAGAACCAAATCCCGACCCACCAACGTTCCCCTACATTGATGCGTTTTTCGACCATCAGCCAATACCCAGTCAATGCGGCCAATCGTGGTATAAGGATAAACCCGATTGAGGACGGGAGCGCGATCGTCTTCTCCGATAATAACGCGATCGTCGTCGCTGTAAGGTTCGAGAGAAGCCGGGAGAGAATCCGGTTGAAACCCAGGACTTTGTTGAGCAAGTTCTTCTAGAGAAGGGGTTTCTGGAGGCGTTTGCGCCTGAGTTGGAGCGAATTGCGTCGTAATCAAAAAACTCGCCAGCGCGATCGCGACATAGAGCCATTTTTTCAACATTGGTTGTTTATTCCTCACTCATTGATGTTTAAATTATCTGAGATTTCTAGTCGATATTGTTCCCCGTTACCGTTTTTGATACACCCCTAAGACCAAAACCCCGGTCGCACCAAAACCCCGGTTTCTTAAAGAAACCGGGGTTTTAAACCTCACGAATCGATCCCAAAACCCGCCCACGGATTGAAATCCGGGGCTAACAAGTGCTAAGTCTGCCGTCGCAGACTGCAAGCCAACCCGCAACGGCGGGTTTTGTAGATGTAGCCGGGGATTTCCAATCCCTCGGCGGCAAAGATTGGCCAAAACCATCACTGCCACTCCCCCTGCAAGGTAAACGCCGCCCACAAACGGGGGTCTTGATACTGCTCCCACAACTGCAACTGCGCTTGACGCAACGCCGCCGCCGGGGTTAGGGGATTATCGGGGCGGTGCATGAGGTC
>JBKHDX010000231.1:0-7341 GCA_046541115.1 Spirulinaceae cyanobacterium
TTTTTATCGGTACTCACGGGTAATTTCGCTCAACGAGTTCAAACTGCTTTTTTATATGGTATCTATTAACAGTCATCAGTCATCAGTCATCGCCTCATCAGTTTTTGAGAGAGTGGGCGTGTAGGGGCGGGGTTTCCCCGCCCAAGAGTAGGAAGAGGGGGAAGAAATGACCAACAACCAACAACCCATAACCAATAACCAACAACCAACAACCCATAACCAACGATAAAGGACAAAAACCATGCCTCGCCAATTTGCCCCAGCAACCGAACGCAACCGCGACCCAATTCTAGCGGTATTAAAGCGGGTTTTACCGCCCACGGGAACGGTGTTAGAGGTGGCCAGTGGGACGGGACAACACGCGGCTTATTTTGCCCCTCGCTTACAACCCCTTCAATGGCTACCAAGCGACCCTAACCCGATGTTACGGGAAAGCATTGCGGCTTGGCGAGAGGAAGCCCAAGCAGAGAATTTGTTAGCGCCCATTGCGCTGGATGCGAGTACCGAACTTTGGCCTGTGGAGACGGAGGGCAAGTTAGACTCGCTGGAGATTACCGCAGTGGTTAATATTAACATGATTCATATCTCGCCCTGGTTGGCGGGTTTGGGCTTGCTGGCGGGGGCGAATCGCATTTTACCCCCTGGCGGGGTTTTGTATCTCTACGGCCCCTATCAACGCCATAATCAACATACTGCGCCGAGTAATGCTCAGTTTGATGCGTCGTTGCAAGCCCAAAACCCAGAATGGGGGGTGCGTCATCTCGAAGCGGTGGTATCGGCGGCGCAAGCAGAGGGTTTAGAATTGCAGGAGGTGGTGGAGATGCCTGCGAACAATTTTTCGGTGATTTTCAAGAAGGTGGCGTAAGGTTAGGGGAAGGGCGCGATCGCGAAACGCTCCAGCAAGATATCTTTATTTCATATTGGCATTCGATCTCTATTTTATTTCTCGGAGACTTTAATTATGCGGCTTGGATTTCGTTCCCTCCATGCCCAAATTTTCTTGGGCTTCGGAATGTGTTTCCTAGTGTTGTGCAATTTTTTTCTGTCACCTAGTTATGGTCAAGTTGATTTACAAAATTCTTCTGAAGTAGCCCCGATTCAGTTAACCCAAAATTGGCAATATTCTGGGCAAAATCCGTTTGATTCTACCGCAACACAACCCCTGTGGCAATCCCTCGAAATCAACGAGATTATTACCATTCCCCCAGACCAGGAACTGCTGTGGCTGCGGGTCTTACTTCCTGAAATTAATCTGGATATGCCTTATTTTTATGTGCGGGGTATTCCGAATTTATTAGCTGTTTATTTGGGCAATCAGAAGATTTATACGGATAATCGACTAACGGACGATGGCGAGATTATTCCTAGCGAGAATATCTGGTCTATTATTAGGTTGCCTTTACGAGAAAACAATGCAGATTATTTATATTTTCAAGTTTATACGGGCTATCGCGATTATTATCATTTAGTGGCCGCAGACCCGCCGGTTCTGGGGTCACAATTTGATTTAGTGCGACGGGTAATTTTGAAGAATATTTCTAAAGTTACTCTCGGCTTTTTCTTTGTTTTATGTGGCTTATTTCCGTTGATTTTTTCGTTGTTTAAGCAAAATCAAAAGGTTTATCGCGCTTTTGGATTG
Source organism: Spirulinaceae cyanobacterium (assembly GCA_046541115.1). GTDB lineage: Bacteria > Cyanobacteriota > Cyanobacteriia > Cyanobacteriales > Spirulinaceae > Jaaginema. Next base: position 1,640 of record JBKHDX010000231.1, read on the forward strand.
CTGTGTTTTACGGTTGGCATTTATACGATTACTAGAATTGAATCAGTACGGCTGTTATTGGGAAACAGAGACTTAATTTATTATACCCATTTTGTTGCTTTTTACTTTACACCGTTTACGGTTAGTTACTTTTTTGAAAAGGTTTTTAGCGATAAAAACTCAAAGTTTGTCCGGCGATTATGGCAGATCATGTTATTGTCTGCTTTCGTCTCTTTATTTTTATTATTTAGTCGTCTAGTTCCGATTCCACAAACCTTTTACTTAACCCAGTTTTTCGGTATTTTTGGTTCTTTTATTTTAATCGCGATCGCAATTCGTTATGCCCGTCAAGGTAGCTTAGAAGCAAAACTGTTTACCATTGGATTTTCCATTTTCTTATTATTCGCGGTTTATGACGTTATTAATTATATTTTAGCGGCTCATAATGGCGGTACAAGCTTTTATGATTGGGGCTTGCTCGTTTTTATTACCTTCTTAGCCATTATGCTCGAACGGCGCTTTACCGAAGCCAATCGCAAACTCAAACAATATGCGACCCAACTACAAGAAAAAAACCAAGAACTTCAGCAACTCAATCAACTCAAAGACGAGTTTCTTGCCAATACTTCCCACGAACTCCGCACCCCTCTCAATGGCATTATTGGGATTGCTGAATCCCTCATGGAAGGAGTCACAGGAGAATTACCGGACTCTACCATTTCTAACCTATCTCTGATTGTGTATAGCGGTCGCAGACTCACGCAATTAGTCAACGATTTACAGGACTTTTCCCAACTGCAACATCAAAATATTACCCTTAGTCTTAAACCGATAGGACTGCGGGAAATGACCGAAATTGTCTTGAAAATCTCTCAGCCTTTGGTGGGTAATAAACCGATTCAACTTATTAATGATATTCCCACTAACACGCCGTTAGTCGATGCAGATGAAAACCGCATTCAGCAGATTTTAAGCAACTTAGTGGGAAATGGTATTAAGTTTACAGAAAGTGGGGAAGTGCGAGTATCGAGTCGGGTAATCGATGACTTTATGGAAATAACTGTTAGCGATACAGGAATTGGTATTCCTCCAGAAAAGTTTGAGCGCATTTTTGTGGTTTTTGAACAGGGAGATGGTTCGATTTCTCGCAAGTATGGGGGAATGGGTTTAGGATTGGCAATTAGTAAACAGTTAATTGAGCTACATCGTGGCACAATTCGGTTAGAATCAGAACTCAATCTTGGCTCTAAGTTTATCTTCACTTTGCCGATTGCTAAAAGTCAAGTAGCAACCCCTAGCGCGGGAACTGTTAGCCGGGTTTTAGTTCCCAGAGAAACCAGCGGACATCAACCCATTTCTACCCCAACCGCTATTACAGAAAATCAGGGTAGTTTTAATATTTTGATTGTGGACGATGACCCGGTAAATCGCCAAGTTTTGTTAAATTATCTGGCTTTAGAGAACTATATCGTCACGCAAGCTGAAGATGGTTTAGAAGCTTTAAATTTGCTCGAACAAGGCTATCGTCCTGACTTGATTTTACTAGACATTATGATGCCGCACATGACGGGTTATGAAGCTTGTCAGCGCATCCGCAGTCGCTATTCATCCGGGGAGTTACCGATTGTTTTACTCACGGCAAAAATCCAAGTTGCGGATTTAGTAGAAGGGTTTGATTCGGGGGCTAATGATTACCTGACGAAACCGATTTCTAAAAAGGAATTATTAGCCCGTCTGAAGACGCATTTACGCTTGGCTAAAGTCAATATTGCCTACGGACGTTTTGTTCCCCATGAGTTTCTGAAATTCTTACACCGCGATAGCATTGTCGAGGTAAAGTTAGGAGACCAAGTACAACAAAAAATGAGCGTTTTGTTTTCTGATATTCGCTCGTTTACCACTTTGTCTGAAACCATGTCCCCGAAAGATAACTTTGACTTTCTCAATTCTTATTTAGGCCTTGTCGGGCCTATTATTCGCAATCATCAAGGCTTTGTGGATAAATATATCGGGGATGCGGTGATGGCGTTATTTCCAGAAACAGCCGATGATGCAATTCAAGCCGGAATTGAAATGCAAAAATGTGTGGGGGAATATAATACAGAAATTCGAGCAAAAAGTCAGCCTGCGATCGCGATTGGGATTGGTATTCATACCGGAAACTTAATGTTGGGTACAATTGGAGAGGAACAACGGATGGAAAGTACCGTGATTTCCGATGCGGTAAATCTCGCGTCTCGCTTGGAAGGTTTGACGAAAACTTACGGTGCGGGTTTAATCATTAGCGATCGCACTCTCCTCAGTTTAGCCAATCCCGAACAGTATTGTATTCGCTTTTTGGGTAGTGTTCGAGTGAAGGGAAAACGCCAACCCGCGAGCATTTTTGAAGTATACGATGCCGATAGCGATCGCCTCAAGGCTTTTAAGCAAGAAACCAAAGATATTTTTGAACAAGCGGTTATGCTGTTTCAAGATGACAAATTTCAAGAAGCGAGTCTAATTTTCCAAGAATTACAACAGCAAAATGCTCAAGATCGCGTGATTCAATTGTATCAAGAGCGTTGTGGTGCTAACGTATAATTACCAATTACCAATTACCAATTACCAATGTATAGCGAAAAATAACGAGTAACGGCAAAACGCTCCTTTTAAATAGTATAAAAAAATGGCGATTATTAATGTAATTGGAATAGGCTTAGAAGGTGCAACAGGATTATCGCCAACTTGCCAAAACATCATCAAAACAGCGACAATATTAGTGGGAAGCGATCGCCACTTAAATTACTTTCCCGACAATCCGGCAAAACGGATCGCTTGGGATGACTTTACCCGCACCATTCAAGCCTTACAAAACCATCACCAAGCCGGGGAAAAAATTGTAATTCTCGCTTCTGGCGATCCCCTTTTTTTCGGCATTGGTCGCTTGTTACTCAATGCCTTTCCCCCCGAAGAATTAGACTTTACCCCTCATATTAGCGCCGTTCAACTTGCTTTCAATCGGGTTAAAATTCCTTGGCAGGATGCAACTATTATTAGCTTACACGGTCGCAGTAACGAAGAACTGATCGAAGCTTTGCAGCAAGGTAAAGATAAAATCGCCATTCTGACTGATTTTACCCATACTCCGGGGGCGATCGCGCAACTCTATTTAGCGCTACAACTGCCCACAACTTATCACTTTTGGGTGTGCGAAAATCTTGGCGGTACAAACGAAACCCTGCACCAATATACCGCCCAAGAATTACAAAATTATGATAGCGAACCCCTGAATATTGTCATTTTACAACGGCAAGACACCGCGATCGCGCCCCAAAACTTACCCCTATTGGGCATTCCCGACTCTGCTTTTTTAGGCTTTCGCGATCGCCCCGGCTTAATGACCAAACGGGACATCCGCACGGCCATTTTAGGGGAACTGGCCCTACAACCCCATCAAATTATCTGGGATATTGGGGCCGGAACCGGATCGGTATCCGTTGAAATCGCCCGCATCAATCCCACCGCCACCGTTTACGCCATCGAAAAAACCGCCATGGGGTACGACCTGATTCGGCAAAATAAAGCCCGTTTTGGGGTCTCTAACCTCGTTCCCATCCAAGGAACAGCCCCCCACGCCTTAAGGGACATCCCCGCCCCTCATCGGGTCTTTATTGGCGGCAGCAGCAATCAGTTAGAAGCCATCCTCGACACTTGCAATCAGCGTTTACAACCGGGGGGTTTAATTGTTCTCGCCTTCGCAACGGTAGAGAATCTCAATCAAGCTCTAACCTGGTTGCGATCGCATTCTTGGCCCTATCATCTGGTACAACTCAACATTGCCCGTTCTGTCCCCGTGGGGTCTTTTACCCGTATGTCTCCCCTCAATCCGGTGACGCTAGTGGTTTGTTCAGTTATCAGTTAACAGTCATCAGTCATCAGGGTAGTAGGTTGGGTTGAGGTAACGAAACCCAACAACCAACAACCAACAACCAACAACCAATAACCAACAACCAACAACCAACAACCAACAACCAATAACCAACAACAAAAGTTAAAAAAACCACAATATTGAGATCGACAGCACGATAGTCTGAGAAACTAAACTATTTGTGACATAGTTTACAAGACGTTATTTGAGGGAATTTTAACATCATGCGATTGGCAACCAGAACCGAGCAAGTGCCAGCATCGATTACACTGGCAATCACAGCCAGAGCCAAGGCGATGAAAGCCCAAGGGCTGGATGTGTGTAGTTTTAGTGCCGGAGAGCCGGATTTTGATACCCCCGACCATATCAAAGCGGCGGCGAAGAAAGCCCTAGACGAAGGCAAAACCGGCTATGGCCCGGCAGCAGGGGAACCGGCGTTGCGACAAGCGATCGCGATGAAGCTACAAAAAGACAATCATCTCAATTATGAAGCGGAGAATGTCATTGTCACCAACGGCGGCAAGCATTCTTTATTTAATTTGATGATGGCACTGATTGAGACAGGAGACGAGGTAATTATTCCTTCGCCTTTTTGGTTGAGTTATCCAGAAATGGTGAAACTCGCGGGAGGTACGCCGATTTTGGTACCGACTACAGCAGAAAATAAGTATAAAATCACGCCAGAGCAACTCAAAGGAGCAATTACACCGAAAACGAAGCTTTTTGTTTTAAATTCCCCTTCAAATCCCACTGGGTCGGTTTACAGCCCCGATGAACTTCAGCAGTTAGCGGCGATTCTGGTCGAGGGAGATATTCTGGTCGTCTCGGATGAAATTTACGAAAAGATTTTGTATGATGGCACAGTACATCAAAGTATTGGCTCGTTGAACGAGGAGATTTTTGCCCGGACGATTGTGAGTAGCGGCTTTGCCAAAAGTTACTCGATGACGGGGTGGCGAGTGGGCTATATTGCGGGCCCTGTGGAACTAATTCAAGCAATGAGTAAGATTCAGGGTCATAGTACCTCAAATGTCTGTACTTTTGCACAATATGGTGCGATCGCGGCTTATGAAGGCTCCCAAGAACCGGTCGAAATGATGCTCAAAGCTTTTACGGAGCGTCGTAGATTTATCGTTGACCGCATTAATCAAATTCCCCGCTTAAGTTGTCCGACTCCTGAAGGGGCGTTTTATGTATTTGTCGATATTAGCGAAATCGGGATGCCTTCTCTGGAATTTTGCAATACCTTTTTAGAGCAAGAAAAAGTGGCGACAATTCCAGGGGGGGCTTTTGGGGAAGATCGTTGCATTCGCTTGTCCTATGCGACGGATTTGGCTTCTATTGAAAAAGGGATGAACCGCCTCGAAAAATTTGTGACTTCATAAGCTCATCCCCATTCCTTGTTAGATGGGGATGAGAGCGTCTTATTTGACATACTCCCCAGCAATCACGGCGTGGGGATTCTTTACGCTTCATTGAGTTGTGCTACCGAGGTAGTCTTACCATCTCTGAAGCGTACATTTAAGGTCGTGCCGATGCCCCATGCCGACCATTTCTATATTTTTGGAGGCGTTTTCGTCTCTATCCTGTTCTGTTCCACAGTTGAGGCAAAGTATCGAACGAACCGACAAATCAACTTTCTCCCATCTATAGCCGCATTCGGAACATATCTGGCTAGTTGGCTCCCATCGGCTGATAACTACAAACTTGCGTCCATATTTTTCAGACTTTGCCTCAATTAAAACTCGAAATTCTCTCCAACCTTGCTGACTAATTACTCTAGCTAACTTGCGGTGTCTTGGTGCGCGTTCCCTTG
>JBKHDX010000232.1:0-7315 GCA_046541115.1 Spirulinaceae cyanobacterium
TAGGCGATCTGAAAGAAACGAGAATCCTCGACCGTTTACGGCGAGGAGTTGTCAACATATATAAAATGTAGAATGCTATTGATTTTCTAAATCCCCTCTATCGAATCCATGAACTCCGAAAGCGAGATTATTATTCTAGGCGGTGGCATTATTGGTCTATCCCTCGCCGTAGAATTAAAACTACGCGGTGCAAATGTCACTGTCCTCAGCCGCAACTTTGAAGAAGCCGCCGCTCGCGTCGCTGCGGGGATGATTGCCCCCCAAGCCGAGCGCATTCCCCCCAGTCCCATGCTCGATTTATGTCTGCGGAGTCGGGATTTGTATCCAGAGTGGACGCGCAAACTCGAAAGCATCACGGGCCGCGCAACCGGATATTGGCAATGCGGCATTCTAGCCCCCGCTTATGAAGCCAACGGCCTCGATACGGCTCCCTGTACTAGCAATTTACCTGCTCGTTGGCTCGATCGCCAAGCCATTCGCGAGTTGCAACCCGGCTTAGGGGCAGATGTGGTGGGCGGTTGGTGGTATCCTTACGATGCTCAAGTGGATAACCGTCGCTGTTTGGCGAAAAGTTTGATGATTGCAGCGCAGGAATTAGGTGTGAAACTGCGCGAAGGCGTGGAAGTCACCAAGATTTTACAAGAAAAAGCCAAAATCACAGGCTTACAAACCAACCGAGGCATTATTCGCGGCTCACACTACATTCTCGCAACCGGGGCTTGGTCGGGTCAATTACTTTCCCTACCGGTGTATCCCAAAAAAGGGCAAATGCTCTCGGTCAAAGTGCCAGATTCCTACGAGGAGTTACCGCTACAGCAGGTGTTATACGGGGCCGATACCTACATTGTGCCGCGACGGGATGGTTTAATTATCATCGGCGCAACGTCAGAAAATGTGGGCTTCACCCCAGAAATTACCCCGGCAGGCATACAACAGCTTTTAGCCAATGCCATGCGCTTGTTGCCCATGTTAAAAGATTTCCCGATTCAGGAATTTTGGTGGGGGTATCGTCCCGCGACTCCTGACGAGTTGCCGATTTTGGGGACGAGTCCCTTGGAAAATTTAACGCTAGCGACTGGGCATTATCGCAATGGTATTTTACTGGCTCCGATTACGGCAAAGTTGATTGCAGATTTGATTTTGACCCACGAAGCTGATCCGTTGTTGGCTTATTTCCATTGGGAGCGATTCTAACTATAGTAATTGCAAGTCAAAACCAACAAGCTTGCCCGCAGATTAAAATCCGTGGGCGGGTTATCGGAATAGATGGTGTATCGAAACCGAATTTAGTATGATAGGCCAGAAAGGACGGGGTTCGGATGAAGAACACGCGCTTATGCACTCAAAGCGGCATTCTCCATCCCGTAGCGAGTATTTTTGCCCGTGCGTTTATCCGGTAGCGACGACAAACGCTGGCGAAACGAACCGACAATGGTGTCGAATAAACCCCGTTCTTGCAACCGCTCTAGCTCTTTGGGATATCTCAGATGTCGTTATAATATTGAGATTCCTAGCCCTTGAACAGCTTCTTGTCTCAATGAGAATTGCTGTGGTTTTGATTCAGAATGTGTGCGCGTGCAGTACCTCCATAACGTCACAGATATAGGCGATGCCCGAATAATCGTCGAAAAACTGCGCTGCGACCTCATCGGAAATCTTCACGGCCATATCCCGATTGGGGGTGAGTATCTCAAACTTTACATTCGAGAATGCGTCGCCAACGGTGGGTTGTCCCGACGAGCGCACGCCGCGACTGCCTTTACCGCCGGCGGCTACCACCGTATAACCAGTAGCACCGGCTTTGTCGATGATCTTGGCGACCTTGTTCAGTAACACCTTTTCCGTGACGATAACGAGCTTGCTGGCGTTCTGGGTCATGTACTTTACCTCTTAATGCGTTCTATTACGACAATTCAAGGCAAGACTTTATGGTTTTGCCTTGAACCATATCTTTAAGATTATGCCAAAGATCGGCGAATCCACTACCTTTTGTTGAGAAAGATTGGCTCAGATTAGCGGAAGCATTTTATAAAAAATACTTATCCTTATAGAGAAAATTCTGCGATCGCCATTTACCCAGAAATATAAAGGTTTTCTGAGAATAAAAGAAAAACTTATGATTTAAATTTGGCATTTCCATGTAGCGCGATCGCAACTTTGTGCAGATTTTAAGATAAACTTAAGCGCATAGACTTAAGTATATAGGGATTCGGGTCTTGATAGACCTTAATCTATGGGAGGTAAAGTGGATTTTTTGTCTGAATTCTTGACGCGCTTCGGGTCGCAGTTGCAGTCCCCGACCCTCGGCTTTCTGATTGGTGGTATTGTCATTGCCGCCCTCGGTAGCCGACTCGTAATTCCAGATGCGATCTATAAGTTCATCGTCTTCATGCTGCTCATCAAAGTTGGTCTGAGTGGCGGTATTGCGATCCGCAATGCCGATCTGGCGGAGATGCTGTTACCCGCGCTGTTCGCCGTGGTAACGGGGATCGTTATCGTGTTCATCGCAAGCTACACGTTGGGCAAGCTGCCGGGCATCAGAACCGTGGATGCCCTTGCGACTGGGGGCTTGTTCGGTGCCGTGAGTGGCTCTACCCTCGCCGCCGGCATAACGGTAATGGAAGCGCAAGGCATCGACTACGAGCCTTGGGCCGCCGCACTCTATCCCTTCATGGACATCCCAGCACTCGTGACTGCGATCGTCTTAGCCAGCATTTATACCAGTAAGAAAAAAGCCAAAAAAGAGGCTCTCAGCAAGGAAGATACCCTCAGCAAGGAGGAGTATCTCAGCAAGGAGCGCGTTGCCGCAGGGGGCTATCCCAACGAGTCCGAGTATCCCACCACTAGGCAAGAGTATCGGAACCAGCAGCGCATTACCGCCAGCGGCTATCCCAACCAGCAGCCAGATCGGGTCAAAATATGGCCCATCATCCAGGACAGCCTCCAGGGTTCTGCCCTATCAGCATTACTGCTCGGCCTCGCTCTCGGTCTGCTAACCCGGCCGGAAAGTGTCTATGAGAACTTCTACGATCTCCTTTTCCGCGGTCTACTTTCGATCCTGATGCTGATCTTGGGTATGGAGGCCTGGGCAAGACTCAGCGAGCTACGCAAGGTAGCCCAGTGGTATGCCGTATACGGCTTGGTGGCACCGCTACTGCATGGGTTCATTGCCTTCGGTTTCGGTATGATTGCCCACTACGCTACGGGATTCAGTCCTGGCGGCGTTGCGCTACTGGCTATCATTGCCGCCTCCAGTTCAGATATCTCAGGGCCGCCCACGTTACGAGGTGGTATCCCGTCAGCTAATCCCTCTGCCTACATCGGCGCGTCCACAGCCATCGGCACACCGGTTGCTATTGCTCTGGGAATACCGCTCTTTATCGGACTGGCCCAGGCACTAATGGGCAGCTGAATCCCAGATGAGTCGCGGTCTGCCGGTGCTGCCCTAGCCTGGCGACCAGCGCGGCGGCTATTTGACGCTCCTCCGCCCAAAGGCAGGAGGATTTTTCATTGGGGATTTATGGTGAAAATTCAGGCTGAGGGTCAATCGAGATTATCGGGGAGTTGACGGACGAGGCGCAGAGGAAGACGATCGCTAGAGACAAATTGAGCGTATTCTGGAGTGAGGAAGATGCGGTAACGATCGCGCTCTGGGGTGAGTTGAGCGGCCATGGCAAGGGTTAAGGCGCGGCTATAGTTGCGAACTTCCCAGGCTTGTTCGTCTACCACTTCGCCGCCAGAATAAAGAGTATCCGGTTGTCCGGCTTGGTCGGTGGTGGTGAGGGGGTCTTTGTAACTGAGGTGTGTGCCGCCGATAATTCCGGCTAACCATTTGGGTTGAGAGAGTTGTTGAAAGGCTTGGATTTGTTCGGGGAGGGCGGGGGTGGTTTTGTCGGCAGACCCGGCGACTATCAGGGTGGGAATGTTGATGCTGCTGAGTCCGGTGTCGCCAAATAAGAGGGAGGTGACGGGAGACAGGGCGATCGCGCCTTTGACTCTTTCGTCGCGCAGGTTATATTGATTTTGGGGCAGTCCGGCGGCCTGACACTGGGCCCACAGTCCTAAATTCGAGGCCAGGGTTTCCCGTTGAGGACACCATTCTTTGAGATAATCCAGTTGCATTGTGCCGCCCGCGAGACTTAAGGCAGTTGCACCCCCCAGGGAATAGCCCAAGACTAAAATGTTATCGGTGGCGATTTTGCCCCGTAAGGGGTTGCGAGTTTGGTTCAAGGTTTCGAGGTAATCGAGGACAAAACTCAAGTCCTGGGGACGGTGCAAAAATTCTTCGGGTTGGAGGATTTTAACTTGGTCAAAGAGGGCGGTGAGGGCGTTTTGGGGTTGAAAAAACTGCTCCAAGTAACTGCCGTTGCTGCCGGGATGTTCGGGGACGGCGACGAGATAGCCGTGAGAAGCGAGGTGTTGGGCGAGGTAGCGCATTTCCTCGTTGACGGAAAATAAGCCGTGAGAGAAGATAATGACGGGTTTTTCGGGATTTATGGCGGTGGAGGTGTAAAGATCGACTGGAATGGCGCGATCGCGCTCTCGGTCTTGTAAAGTTAAGCTTTGGACGCGCACCGTTGCATTCCCCGGTTGGGTGGGGTCGAAGGGGAGATCGAGATCGGGACGATTGGGGGCGAGTTGAGGCGCAATTCGGGCCATAAAGGCTTGGGTGCGCCAAAAGTCTTGATTGAAGGTTTGAGCGACGATAAAGGCGTTTTCGAGGTCGATTTCCAGTTGGGGGTCTGGGTAAGCCGCGAGAATGCCTAAGAGGGATAAACCCCCCGGATTGCGAGCGCTTTGGGTTATAGCGCGACGCAGTTTAAAGAGTTGTATGATATCTTCTTCGGGGGTTAAGGCCGCGATCGCCCCTAATAAACGTCTCCCCATGACAGTATCGAGAAAATTGTGTATAATTACGGAATCTACTTCAACTTGAGTTTGTAGAGCGTTTGCGATTTGTTGCTTTTGCTCAGGAGATAAAACTATGGCCAGATTGCCTAGATTCTGCGGAAATTCCCCCGTCGCTGCCAAAGTTTCTAAATCCGCGATCGCGACATTTTGTTGAGTTTGACCATACTTGAGAATCACGGTTTCGGCGGCGATCGCGGCCGGGCTTGTGGTCAATACGGATAAGCCTAACCCGAAAATAATTCCAAAACCTCTGAGTTTTCCCATAAACCTCTCTCTTTCTTACGTCTTATATTTCAGATCGTCTTTGTTGTTTATTATCGACGAAGATGCCCCTAATCTCTTTTTCTCGATTTTTTAGCGAAAAAAGAATTTCTGTCGCTGTAGGGAGACAACATCCGTAAAGATACGCAACACTAAATAGTAGAAGAATTCACAAGTCCGTATTTTTATCAATAAAATGTTACAGAAATTAACAACAAGCTTGGGGATTGCCACCCTCATGGTTGCAGTACCCCTCCAGGTAGAAGCAGTAGGGTTAACGAATCGCTTTAACAATATATATGTATTTGGTGACAGTCTCTCAGATACAGGTAATGTATCTGAACTGACTCAAAATATATTTCCGCCAACCCCTTATCAGGATGGCCGCTTTAGTAACGGCGATGTCTGGATTGACTACCTAGCCAGAGACTTAGGATTAGCCAGTCCCACCCCGCTTGCGGCCTTAACCCCACAAAATCCGCCCAATAACGGCATTAATTTCGCGTTTGGGGGGGCCACCACGGGAACAGCGAATACCATTGATTCTCAGTTTCCCGGTGTACAAGGACAAGTGCAAAGGTTTGGCAGTTTATCAACTGTCGGAGTTCCCGTCGATCCGAATGGCTTACATATTCTGTGGGCTGGGGCCAATGATTATCTACCGACTGAAAGTAACTTTGAGCCTTACTTAAGTCCAGATGTTCCGGTGAGGAATCTCGAAAGCACGATTACTAATTTAGCCAATTTAGGGGCTAAAAACTTCCTAGTGGCGAATTTACCCGATTTAGGAAAAACGCCCTTGGCTTTGGGTTACGATGAGGACAATCGGCAAGACTCCAAAGGTCACAACTCCTCTGCCCTCGATCCGACCGAGATTGATGTTTCGCAACGTTTAGATCGGTTAACGCGATCGCACAATCAACAATTATCGCAATCTCTCGCCACTTTGCGATCGCAACTCGGTTCTGAAGTCACTATCGCTGAGTTTGATGTGAATGCAGCCTTTAACGAAGTGCTAGGCAATCCAGCCAACTTTGGCTTTAGTAACGTAACCGATCCTTGTATCTTTTCGGGGATGTGTGCTGTCGATCCGACTCAGCAAGAACAATATTTCTTTTGGGACAACACCCACCCCACCACCCGAGGTCATGAAATTACCGCCAACTATGCCCTCGCGGGTCTGACTAAAGAATTTTCCCAACCGAAACCCGTTCCGGAAGGCTATCCCCTCCTAGGTATTATTGCCGTCGGCTTGGGTTGCGTTGGTGGGGCATTACGCCGACAAGTGCGGTAACGGGGGCTTGGTTCACGAAGCGGCGAGATTTTTTTCAACCACGCTGAGAAGTTCGAGCATTTCAAAGGGTTTGACGAGGTAATCGTTAGCCCCTAGGGCCATCCCTTCGTTGTAATCGGCGAGTTCTGATTTTGCCGTTAAGAAAATCAGGGGAATCTTAGCAGTTTTTTCGTCTTGGCGCAGTTTGGTGAGGGTGGCGTGGCCGTCCAGCTTGGGCATCATAATATCGCAAACAATCAAGTCAGGATGTTCGCTGTGAGCCAGTTGTAAGCCCTGTTCTCCGTCCTGGGCGATCGCGACCTCAAAATCTGACATTTCTAGGATTTGGCGGATATTATCGCGAATTTGGGGTTCGTCTTCGATGACGAGGATTTTACTCATTTTTGTTGCGGGGTAAAACAGGAAAACCATGTTCCTGCAAAAAACTAAATCTATTTTAAATTTTAGCGATTCAATCAGGCTTTAGCATCCGCAGGAATCTGTATTTATTGCGTCTCAGTACGTCAAAACAAATACCTAAGTAAACCTTCTGGGTACTTGCATATTTATCCTTAGATTAACTCAATGGTCTCAGGCATTAAGCGCGATCGGTTGAGTTTGTTTTAAGAATGTTAAAGCGTTGTAGAATTTCAGCGTTTTGGGGAGTGAGGAGTTGTTGCAGTTGATTGACTTGATTGAGTAGTTCAAGTTCGCGATCGCATTCCGATTGCAGAATTTTTAAATAGCGATCGCAAGCGCTAGGAGTTGAAGCCTGTTTCAACATCCGAATCGCCAAATTAATATTAGAAAGAGGATTGCGTATTTACTTCATCTTCAATGACTAAGATGTTGGCAAGGGTCATAGTATTG
>JBKHDX010000233.1:0-7311 GCA_046541115.1 Spirulinaceae cyanobacterium
GTTTTATCTTGAGAACCTGTGGCTAGAATTAAATCATTTGCACTCCAAGCTACTGCTTTTATGCCACTTTCATGGTCGTTCAAAGTCTGTAACAAGCGACCACTCCCCGGATGCCAAAATTTAACAGTTTTATCCGCACTCCCACTCACTAATAAATTACCATTTTGATTGAGCGCGATCGCGAATATTTCCCCCTCATGTCCGCTTAAAGTTTGCAGTAAAGTCTGACTGTGCCATTGCCAAATTTTAATGGTGCGATCGCCACTGGCACTGATTAATAATTGGTCGCTCGGACTAAAGATAATTGTATAAATTGCTTGCGTGTGGGCTGCAATTTCTCTGAGTTTTTGTCCCGTTTTTACATCCCAAAAACGAAGTACTCCGGCTGCATCACCACTCACCAAAATCTCACCGCTATGATTAAAGGCTAGACATAAAATCCCATTCCTAGCACTTGTCAAATTCGCCTTTTCTGCTCCCGCTTGCCAATCCCAAAGCTTAATTTTACCATCAGCACTACCACTGGCTAATAATGTTCCATCAGAAACAATAGCGAGGGCTTGAATCCAAGCTGAATGTCCGGTTAAATCGCGAATCTTTTGCTGAGTTTCTGTATCCCAAACACAGATTTTATAGTCCCAACTGCTACTCATTAAAAACTTGTCAAACCAAGCAATTCCTGATACTATGCTAAAATGCGCTTTAAGCTGGATATTGTGGCCTTCCTGTGCCTGTACCTCCCAAAGCCGGATGACGCGATCGGCTCCAGTGGTCGCTATTCTAGTATTATCCGGGGAAAACGCGATCGCCTCCACGGAACTTTTATGGCCGGTTAGAGTACGAAAACAGCGCCAAGCGGGGAAAAGTGTACTTTGTTCTGTTTCGTTGCTTGAGATGGCGGCTGGAGTGGTTTTGGGCTGTATCGCAATGGGAGTGGGGATGCCCTCACCGGGATGCAGGGCCTCGTACATGGCTGCGGCTGAGGGAAAGCGATCGCGCAGAGAATCTGCCACAGCTTTATTAATAATGCCTCGCAACGAATCGCTCACATCTCCGGTTAAATAATCCTCCCACGCCCTCAAACCATCCATACTGGCAAACAAATCAAACGGGTGCATTCCCGTCAGCAAATGTATCGCAATCAAGCCCAAACTATACAAATCGCTGCTAAAGGTTGCCTTTCCCCGCAACTGTTCGGGGGCAGTATAAGCCGCAGAGCCTAACATCGTCCCCGTTTTCGCCAATGCCGTTTTCGTCGTCACTTTTGCCGTACTAAAATCCACTAAAAATAGGGGTGCATTGGGTCGAGGAATTGCCGGACGAATTAAATTTTGGGGGTTAATATCCCGGTGAATTAAATTATGTTCGTGGATAAAATGGAGAATTGTGAGGGTATTATCAAATAACTGGCGAATTTCTGGTTCTGTATAAATTCCCGTGTCAATATTATCCCCTTCAATCCATTCTTGGACTAAAGTCGGCATTGAACTTTCCGATTCAAAATAAGCCCATAAATCGGGAATCTGGGGATGTTGACTTAACATTTGTAATCGTTGGGCTTCTTGTAAAAAATCGCTATTTTGTCCCCTTTTGGTTGTCGCAATTTGTTTAATAACGCAACGTTTGGGGGTTGTAGCTTGGGTGTCAATGCCGATAAATGTTCGTCCCATTCCCCCTTCACTTACAGGTTGAACAGCACGATAGCGATCGCCCAAAAGTAAAGGCGTGCCACAATGAATACAAAATCGTCCTTCCCCGGCTTTTTCCGGTTGAGAACATTGGGAGTTTAAGCAATAAGTCATTTCAGTTATCAGTTATCAGTCATCAGTCATCAGCGATCGGCATCTAAGGGTCACGTTTTCCCGATAATTTACTGGTTTTCTGTTGTTGGTTATTAGTTATTGTTTTGATAGGAGCGGTTTTTCCACAAAAAGAGATCAGAAACTTGGGCTATACTGGCAGACATCGGGATAAACCCGTTAATTTCAAGAAACGAACCCAACTGTCTTAACCCGAACTGACGTTAACTATAATGATATGACGGTAGGTTGTGTAGAACGAAGTGAAACTCAACAAGAAGTTAGGTTCTGTTGGGTTACTAAATCTCAACCCAAGCCACGCAAAAAAACAAAGGAAAGCCCGAAATTAAAATCCGGGCTAATCCTAAATGGTGGTTAATTTTCAACAAGTTGCCAATGAATCATACTTCACGTTCAACCAGCAATTAAGCTTCATTGCCGTACATGGATAAAACGCGAGTTGTAAGCTTTTCAGGCACTTCTTGAAGATGGTCGTATTGCCACTTAAAGAAACCCACTCCCAGAGTAAGCGATCGCAACTCAATAATAAAATTGTGCATTTCCGCTTGGGGCAGATAAGCCGTAATCTTATCCCAATTCTGCCAGCCCGCGATCGCTTCGTAACCCAAAATTTGCCCCCGTCGTCCCGTCACCAACTGCAACACCTTTGAGGTAAACTCATTAGGAGCAGACACCTGTACCGACAAAATCGGCTCTAACAGGGTTGGTTCGCAATTTTGCATCCCGTCGGTCATCGCAATGCGGGCCGCTTGTTTAAAGGCTTGTTCTGAGCTATCTACGGAATGATACGACCCATTGGTGAGGGTCACATCCACATCCACCACCGGGAAACCCAAAGGCCCCTGACTCAGATATTCTCGCACCCCCATTTCCACACCGGGAATGTATTGTTTCGGGACAACACCGCCGACAATCGTGTCATGGAACTCAAAACCCTGGCCGCGGGCTTGGGGTTTGATGTCGAGATACACATCCCCAAACGCCCCATGACCGCCGCTTTGGTGCTTGTAGCGTCCGTGGGAAAGGGTGGATTTGCGGATGGTTTCTTTGTAGGGAATGCGGGGTAAATGGGTGGTCATCGGCACGTTATACTTGCGATTGAGACGGTCGAGGGCCACTTGCAGATGGATTTCCCCTTGTCCCCACAAAATCACCTCGCGGGTATCTCCGTGTTGTTCCCATTTCAACGAGGGGTCTTCTTCGAGGAGTTTCGTCAACGCACTGCTGAGTTTCACTTCGTCTTTGCGTCTTTCGGGAACAATAGCCATCGCGTACACGGGTTCGAGTTCGTTGGCTTTGGGCAATTTTACGTCATTTTCGCCACTGGTAAGGGTATCTCCGGTGTTAATGTTTTCCATGCGGCTAATCGCGACAATTTCCCCCACTCCCGCTTTTTGAATCGGTTGCTGTTGCTGACCAAATAAGCGGTATAAATTTCCGGTGCGGAGATTGTTGAGGGTCATGCCTTCGGTGAATTCCCCTTGCCACACCCGTACTAAGGACAGTTTACCGCCTTGAGGGGTGTAGTAGGTTTTCAAAACCTGAGTAATGGTTTCTCCTGCTGTATCACTCAAGCCGCGACGTTCGGCGGTTATTTCCGGCGCGGGGGTTTCGGCGATAATAGCATCGAGAAGCGGTCGCACGCCATAATCTTGTTCGGCAATACCCAGGAAGACTGGAACGATTAAATCGGCGCTTAAATCTTGTTTGAGGTCGCGCAGGATTTCTTCGCGAGACGGTGTAATATCTTCGAGGAGTTCTTCGAGTAAATGGTCGTCAAATTCCGAGAGGGTTTCGAGCATTTCCTCGCGGGCTGCGGTTTCTTCGGCTTGGAGGGCTTCGGGAAGGTGAACCGGGTCAGCAGGACTGCCGGGATGATAGTGATAAGCTTGTTCGGTAATGAGGTCAATATAACCGACTAAGTTATCGTCTTGACGAATGGGATATTGTTGCGGCACTAAAGGACGGCTAGAGACTTCTTTTAGGGCGTGGAGTACGTCCATAAATTTATCTTTAAACCGATCCATTTTGTTAATAAAAACAAGGTGGGGAATTTCCCAATCGTCGAGGAATTTGAATAAAGGTGCAAGGGTTAAAACGCGACTAACCACAGGTTCGCAAACGACAATTGCAGCCCCCGCACCAATAAGAGCGTTACAGGTTTCTTGGGCAAATTCAATGGAACCGGGACAATCAAGAAAGGTGAGGTGATAATCTTGATATTCGCCGCTGGCTACAGAAACTTCTACACTCATATTACGCGATCGCGCTTCGGGAACGCCATCGCCGACGGTATTATTTTCTTTAATACTGCCTTTACGATCGATGGCTTTGGTAACCGCTAATAAGCTTTCCAGTAAGCTGGTTTTTCCACTGGAGTAGGGGCCCACAATGGCAATGTTGCGAGTCCCCAAATTTTCTTTTTGATTCATCATTACCCCCAAATTTGACTTTGGTTTGATTTACTTTGATGTCTTCCCCAAGGGTAGAGGCGATCGCGACTTTCATATTTTATGTAGCGCTGTCCCTAAACAATCGATTGGGGTTCGTCTTTTTTGAGAGTAGCTTGAATCACTGATGATTGACTCACTTTGTAATCACTTGTAAGGCAAACTTCAGGAAAAATGAAGTAAGGTAAACAAACATGAAATGATTTTAAATTAAATAAATCTCTGCAACGCGATCGCCCGGCGAACCTTAAGAAATACCGATAATATCAACTAATTTCATTTTTGTGTGCTTTGTTTGGGTGCAGTTTCTTGACTTTATCAACCGATGCAAACACCCACCCTTTTTACCTCGATCGGGACGGGCTTACTTCATCGATCGCGATTCTGGGATCAGCCCATGCTGTTCAATTGATTGTATTTTTGAATAGAAGTAAAACCAATCAATATTGTCAAAAATCTGTGTTTTTCCAAGAATTTCAACGGCAAAAGACAAGCCACCTCTAAATTCGCTAAAATAATGCGATATCAATTGATTTTGATTTTAATGAAACTTTTTCACAAAATTAAATTCAAATCCTCAAAAACAGTTTTATCTGTCTCCCTACTCTTGCTGATGAGTCTGCTTTGGGTAGAAATTAGTAACAGCAAAAAGCCTGCGATCGCGCAAAGTTTGCCCATTCTAACCCCCACGACTCCCACCGCGATCGCCCATCTCAATGAAGGGTTAACCTTTATCCAACAAGGTCAAATTGAAAACGCGATCGCTCATTTTCGTCAAGCCGTCCAAGTCGATCCCAGTCTCGCACCCGCTCACTATAACCTCGGCCTTGCCCTCCGTCAACAAGGTAACATTGAAACCGCTAAAAACGCCTTTTATCGCGCCATTGAAGCCGATCCAGAGTTTGCCCTCGCCTATACTAATTTAGGGGCAGCTTTACTCGAAACGAACAATCTTACCGAAGCCCGTCAATATCTCGAATACGCCCTCAACCTCGACCCTAACGCGGGCATTACCCACTATAACCTCGGTTTAGTTTTAGTCGATCTAGAGGAAAACGACAACGCGATCGCCCATTTTCGTCAAGCCCTCCAACTCAGCCCCAACGCCCCCGAATCTGCCTATCACCTCGCGGTAATTTACCTCAACCGCAACAACCCTACCGAAGCCCAACGCTATCTCCAACAAGCCGTCCGCATCAATCCCCGCTACCCCGAAGCCCAATATCAACTCGGTATTCTTTACTTCAATCAAGGCAACTTAGACGCGGCGTTAACGGCTTTTCGGCAATCGGCTGAAGCTAATCCTAATTATGCCAATGCTTATTTTGGGGCAGGAATTGTTTTTATGAATCAACAACGCTTCCCCGAAGCCGCCCGCGTTTTGCAATTTGCGACGGATTTGTATGAAGCCGAAAATAACTGGGAATGGGCAAATCGGGCGAGGGAGTTGTTGCATCAAATTAATTAACAGCAATTACCAATTACCAATTACCAATTACCAATTGAAGAATTTGGCAAACAACCAACAACCAACAACCAACAACCAATAACAAACAACCAACAACTCAAATCACTAAATCTAAAATCGGTTGATGGGTTAAACAAAGCCAATGACAAGTTAGTAAATCCGGTGTTTGTACCTTCAAACTCGCGATCGCACAGTCAATGGGAAACGGATATAAACGATCGAAAATAACAGAGCGATCGCGCACCGAAAATTGCAGAAAATAAACGCTAGGAATCGCCTGAAACTGATGCAAAACTTGAAAAGCCAAAGCATAAAGAGGCTGGCGAATTTCATCTTTAAAATCAATCGGTTGTTGATAACTTTGAGGCGACGATCCACAACCAATGACTTCGGCATATAATGGCCCCTTCGCCGTCAAAACGACGGGAAGCCAATATTCCCCCTGTCCCGTTTGATAATCCAAACTTTCCACCCAAGCCCGCATACGAGGAATATCGGCGCAAGCGTCATAAATCTCGCGCCCCGGAAAGGCTAACTCCTTGGGTAAACTCAGGGTGAGGGGACAAATAATGTCCTCATCGGCACATTTTAAGGCATCTGACCCGGGTAGAGCGGCAATTTCAATCTTTCTATCGGAATAGGCCGCGATCGCCTCTTTCAGCGCCATAACCAGCGAGGGAGGGGTGGCGGCTGCGCTTAAAATCAAAACCCTTGACATATTTGATTTCTTATGCTAAAAACTGCCAAAGGCGGGAATTGGCCCGGAAATCGGACGGGAAAAATTGGGCAAGTCCACTTTCGTATTTGTACGACGATTCTTCACCGCTAAACGATAGCTTACACTTTGCAACTCGGCGTGCAATTGGCGATTTTCCCGTTGCAATTGCTCGATTTTTTCTCTCACTGGAGCCATGCGTTCGGCGAACTTGCGGCGATAAATTTGGGGCATTTCCTGAACTGTTTGTTCGAGCAAGCGGCCGCGGTCGGTGAGTTCTTGTACCGACTGCCGCAACTGATACACTTCTGTATCCCGTGCGGCAATTTGTTGTTGGTAAAATTTAACCTGCTGCTCAACTTCTTGCAACTGCTCGCGTAAAACGTGCATTTCGGATTGATGACGCTCTGAAACTTCCGGTTGCGGCATAAAGTTGGCATTACCTTTTACCAACCGAAACAATTCTTGCGACAGTTGTTGCACCAGTTGGTCGCGTAACTGTAACTCCTCTTGCAAGCGAGAAAGTTCTCTACGCAAATCTTTGACGTTTAAGTTATCCGACAGGTTCACGACGATTTACTGCTCCAAATCTAAACAAGCTAAATAATCTATGTGGAAGCGACCACTGTATTTGCACCGCTCTTGAGAAACTTACTCAAACTTACATTTCGCACCAGCAAGGGCTGAATTTAAGCGGGTTTGATGTTCTCTTTGGTGCTTCAACGAGTCCCCTGAGATTGACATACTCCCGTCGCTCCTTGACGAGGGATTCTAACACCTCACAATGTTAGTTTTCTGCTTTGTCCCGTGCCAACTAGAATGTCAAAACCGACACTCCCCGTCGCATCCAGTCCACAG
>JBKHDX010000234.1:0-7304 GCA_046541115.1 Spirulinaceae cyanobacterium
TGGGTGGATTTAGGGGAAGCTGCACCCATCAACGCCGCCGCTAAAACCTTACAAGGCGCTCTTGGAACTCGGGGAAATCTGACTCGTCTGCAAGAAACCGCCCGCGAACTAGATTCTCTGCTTATGCAGCCGATTCGGGCGAAATTAGGCGATAAAACTCATATTTTGCTTTCCCCCGATAGCCAGCTTAACCTAATTCCCTTTGCAGCTTTGGTAGACGAAAATAGTCAGTATCTCGTTGAAAATTATCAAATTACTTATCTCAGCACCGGACGAGATTTACTGCGCTTACAGAACCAACAACAACCCCGTCAAACTTCTGTGATTGTCGCCAATCCCGATTACGATGAATCGGGGGTAAATAACTCAGCCGTAGCTTTCAATCGCGGTGGTAATCAACGCTCAAATGATATAGACAGTATCCGTTTTGGCCCATTACCGGGAACTGCCGCAGAAGCCGCAGCGATTCAGCCTTTACTGCCCAATGCCACAGTTTTAACGCAATCTGAAGCGACGGAACAGGCGATTAAACAAGTCGAAGCCCCCCGCATTCTCCATGTTGCCACCCACGGCTTCTTTCTGAATGTAGATTTAGTCGCACCCACAGCTAATCCGCTTGAAAATCGCGGGATTGTGGGCGTACAGGCTCGCCCTAATGCCGATTTTGCGCCTTCAGCACCTTTAAACCAAGAAAATCCGCTTTTACGCTCTGGTTTAGCCCTGGCAGGCTTTAATACGCGCTCTGGCGGCGGGTCTGAGGATGGGGTTTTAACGGCATTAGAACTGGCGGGTTTGAATTTGCGGGGGACGCAGTTGGTGGTGCTGTCGGCTTGCGAGACGGGAGTGGGAGATGTAGCAAATGGGGAGGGGGTTTATGGTTTGCGTCGGGCTTTGGCCATTGCGGGGGCAGAAAGTCAACTCATTAGCTTGTGGAAGGTGTCGGATGAGGGGACAAAGGATTTGATGGTGGATTATTACCAGCGTTTAATCGGTGGTGAGGGGCGGAGTGCGGCGTTGCGTGAGGTGCAGTTGGCGATGTTGCAGGATGCGGAGTATCAACATCCTTATTTTTGGGCTGCGTTTATTCCGTCGGGGGAGTGGGATGCGATGGAGTAGTTATCAGAACCCCGGTTTCTTGTCTGCTTACCCCATCGAGTGAGAATTTTATTCGAGAAACCGGGGTTCTATAGCGCTACGATCGTGGCTTGGGACATCAAGAATAGGCTCAAAACTAGAGATGGTGGGCGATGCCCACCCTACATGATGTCCTAATGCGCGTGCTGTAGCGCTATAGTACCGCGACACAGCTTATACCAAATCCGCTTACTACAACCCACTTATTTTTTAGTCCTCGAAGACGGACTTTGCCCTCATTGGTTCCCCGGATTTTAATCCGTGGGCGGGTTAACGGGATAGACGGTGTATCGCGCGCCGGATTTGGTATGACCCAAAATAATGGGTTTCAAGCCCCGTCCTTCTAGGACGGCTTTCGTGGTATTATGAATGTGGTTGAAATCCCCACCCCAGTTTGCAGTCGATATACCAACTTAAGTTGTGAAACCGAGCCTGAACCAGTAAGGGAGAAATAGTGGAAGGGCAATGAATGAGTCATCCCCGAAACAATCCAAAAAACAATAATTGTCTGTGGTCGTTAAGTCGCGGGAGGGCATTCCGAGACTCAAAACGGGCGTTGAGTAGGCATAAGACCTAGTTTTAGGCAATCTACGATGAATCGTCAACCCCATTCAACGACCTTCCTTTTGGGTGGGCGTGGTGAGGAATCCTCGCGCATTTATGCCGAGGAGGATGTCAACATTTATATAGCAGGAAGCAAAACTGTTAGGACGTAGTGGGGCTTACCCTCACCCCAACCCCTCTCCCAAATAGGGCGAGGGGCTTATTTTCCAAGGATGGACATGGTGTCTTAACCGCTTTGGCGGTTGCTATAACAAGTTAAGGTTATGGAAATTTTGTAGGGGCGGGGTTTCCCCGTCCAATCCTCACCCCGTCAATTTTGTTGTTGCCGTCGCCTCAAACTGTTGTATTCAAAGATAAGACTGGGCAAGGAAACCTTGCCCCTACGACGGTTTTAGGTTTTCTTGACATCCCGGATTTGGCCTTAACTTGTCACTAATGACCAATAACCAATTATCGTTCAAAGCGCTCGTAGGCGGCGACAATGCGCTGAACTAGAGGATGGCGCACCACATCTGCTGCGGTGAGAGAACAAAAGGCAATGCCGTCAACGGATCGCAAAATGCGCTGAGAAACGTTCAAGCCGGATTCTTGTTGACTGGGTAAGTCGGTTTGGGTAACATCCCCTGTCACCACCATGCGGGAGTTGAAGCCAAGGCGAGTGAGAACCATCTTGAGTTGGGCGGGGGTGGTGTTTTGGGCTTCGTCTACGATGATGAAGGCGCGGCTGAGGGTGCGTCCGCGCATATAGGCGAGGGGGGCGACTTCGATTTTACCCCGTTCCATGAGGTCGGGGATTTTTTCGGGGTCGATGAATTCGTAGAGGGCATCGTAGAGGGGACGCAAAAAGGGATTGACTTTTTGCTGTAAGTCTCCGGGTAAGAAGCCGAGTTTTTCGCCCGCTTCGACGGCGGGGCGAGTGAGAATGAGGCGTTCGTATTCGTCGTTGAGCAGGGCTTGGACGGCTAAAACGGCGGCGAGGAAGGTTTTTCCGGTGCCTGCGGGGCCAATACAAAAGGTGATGTCGTGGGTTTGAATGGCTTTGATGTATTGGCGTTGGTGGAGGGTTTTGGCGCGGATGATTTCGCCGCGACGGGTACGGGCGAGGACGTTTTGTTGTAGTTCTTTGTATTCGTCGGTGCGGCCGGTGTCGAGGGCGTGAAAGGCGGTGAGGAGGTCGGGTTCGGCGATCGCGCTCCCATCTTCCCACAAATGCTTGAGCGATCGCACTACCGTCGCGCAGCGTTCCACGGCTTTGGGTTGACCGTAGATTAATAAGTCTTGGCCGCGCAGCACTAATTTTGTCCCGGTACGTTGGGACAAGAACTTAAGATTTTCTTCACCCTTTCCGGCAAGGGCGATCGCGCTGGCACCGTGGGGAAATTGGATAGTTTGGGAAGCTGGGGTCACACCAAAAGCAAAAAATGGACGGCAATTAAACAATTAAGCGATCGCGCCCCATTACCCCTCTGGGGAAGGAGGCGATGGGCTTTCTGTGGAAGCATCCCGCCGCAGGGGTTGAGGCCGGCGCTGGGGTTTGCGAGGACGGGAACCCGAAGGCTTACCGCGATCCCGCCTTGAAGGATTTTGACCCCCTACTCCCTCGGCATCGGGGCTATAGATATCTAAATACACCGAGCAATCCGATCCGGGGGTTGCCGCTTTCAACACCGTGCGAATGGCTTGGATATTGCGTCCCCCCCGGCCAAATAACCGCCCGCGATCGGCCGGGTCAAAAGCCACCCGTACCCAGACGCGCTTGCCTTGATTGACAAACTCGCAGTTCACGCTTAACGATTCTGGAGAATCCAATAATGGCTCCATCAAAAAGCGCACCAACTGGGCATAATCGGGAAAATCAGCTTGGGTCATTAAAAAAAATCGTGCTGCCTTAACCTAGGCTTTGACTTGCTCAAAAACTTGAGCTTTGGTGAGGATGTGACGCACGGTATCGGTGGGTTGAGCGCCTTCTTTGAGGCGTTTGACAATCCCCGGTACATCCAAGCGGGTTTCGTCGGTTCTGGGGTTATAGAAACCCAATTCTTCTAAGGGGCGGCCATCCCGACGACTGCGGTTATCGATGGCGACAATCCGATAGCTGGCGGCTTTTTTCTTTCCGTAACGCTTTAAACGCAATTTGATCATATGAAGTCTTGAAACTTTAACACAAAAAATTCTCCTTTCTGATTTTAAGCGATTGTTAGGAGCTTGGGAAAATTTCTGGCAAAACTTTTGCGCTTTTTTCTTAATTTTGCCCCAGAGTTAAAAAGGATGTGTTTATATTTGAAGCAATGGTAACTTAACATTTTTTACAGTTCATCATGACATATCGTCCTTATCGTTTCTTGAGTTTTTCCATCCTTGCCTTTTTGGGCGCGATCTCGTTGTTGCCAACTGTGGCTAAAGCTGAGGTCTCTCAATCCACCCCCTTAGCTGCTGACGCTAGGTTAGAAATGCAACTTGCCCAAGCTACGCCCAATTTAGTCGAACTCGCTGACGGGGACGAACGCTTTGATACCCTCACCAGTGCAGTACAAGCGGCCGGATTAGCCGACACCTTGGCCAACGACGGCCCCTTTACGGTGTTTGCCCCCACCGACGAAGCCTTTGCCGAACTGCCTGATGGTGTTCTCGATCTGTTGCTCGAACCCGAAAATCAAGACTTACTGCAAGAAATTTTACTGTATCACGTTGTTCCCGGTCGCGTTCGGGCCAGCGACCTCGAAACCGGCCCGGTGGATACCCTCAACGGCGGTTTAGCCGTGCGGGTTGACCCGGATAAAGTCGTGGTGAATAACGGCAGCGTGACCGAACCCAACATCGAAGCCGAAAACGGCATTGTTCATGCGGTCAACCGCGTCATGATTCCCCCCAGCGTCCAAAATCGTTTAGCCGCGATGATGCCGGTTCGGGGTCTATGGTAATCTTTTAACCCAACAGCCAGGAACTTTAACTCCTGGCTTTTTTGGGGGCTGAGAGGCGATGGGGGGGGCGATTTTCAGCTTAGGTGGCTTTGTCTTCAGATTCGGTTGATTTTGAGACTAACAACAGTCCTTGAGAATCTTTTAAGGTCAACTCGCTGAGGTCTTTCAGGTCTTTGACTTTCAAATCCGGAGACGCGATCGCGACTTCCCATTCGTTCCAGTCGAGTTGTAGCCATTCCCCTAGCTTCACCGTCAGGTCATCGCCGCCCATGTGAGCCACCATGGCCACCCGTTCGTTTTCATCATCGGGGTTACTGCGAACGCCATAATATACCGTCGCTTCTTTCCCTGCGGTTTTATTAAAGCGATCGGTCCCGCTTAAGTTTTCCCGCAGCCAGGGGCGATGGTGGCGGAAATGCCGCAAGCTCAGGTTAAAATCCGCTTGCTTGACTTTGAGATTGCTGTGATAGTGGGAGACATTACACACCTCAAAACAATCTTCCATAAACATCAGGGCAAACCGTTTGAGGCGGTCTACATCCAGCTTTGACCAAAACCGCCGCACGCTCGAACGGCTTTTTTGCAGTAAATTAGGGACGACACAAGCGTCTTCTTTATCCTCGGCACAAGCTTTAAACGCATCCACCACTTCATTGAGATTATATTCTTTCTCGGCCATCAAATATTGCAGTGCTTTGCCAAATTCTCTCAAATCCTGCAAATTTTTAAACCCTAGGGTTTTAAGACGCTTGAATGCCCAATTTTGCTTATACACCTGGGGCGTAATTTGCCAATCGAGAAAGCCAAATTCCTCTGAAACGACTTTGACCCCGTAGCGTTCGTCGGTATTGCGGAAAAACATCCAGGGGGCGTGGAGGGTGGCGTTAATAAAGTCCATGGGTAAGCCGGGACTAAAACCATAGACCCACAGGGTAACGGCGGCGTTGTCATAGGCATTTCGCAACACTTCGGGCAGAGTTTTCCCCAAATTCCAATTGATCGCTTCATCCGCATCAACTTGATTGCCCCGTCGCACGGTATCGTGGTTGGCACACCCGGTAATCCAATGACTGCCTTCGTACATCACCTCACAAACTCTGCGCCATTTGCGTTCCCAAAAGCCTTTGAGGGTTGGGGTATTGTGGGCAAAGATTAAAGGCCCCCATTGAAAGGAATCGGGTTTGAGTTCGATCAGTTCGCGATAGGTTGAGATGTCTTCCCAACCTTCGGCGGGCCAGGGACGACCATCTTCAAAGATGGTAAAGAGTAGGCGTTGATGACCGTCGATTTCTTGAATGACATCGCTCATGGCCACCAAGTAAGCATCGTCGTATTCGACCAAGCCCGTTAAGGGGTTGAAAAAGCGGAAATCTTGACCGCCATCAACGCGAATACCGTCAACTCCGGTGTTGATTTTACGCCGTTGCATTTCGAGGAAAATGGCCCGCACGATCGGTAATTGATGGTTTAAGTCCTGACCGTACATATTCGGACCTTTGAGAAATTGCCGATGGAGTAAGAGTTCCGATTGGTTATCGGCGTGGCCGTAAACCAAGTCGTAAATGACTTGAATCGGCCCGGTGGGGAAGTTGTGTAGGGTAGCAATTAAATCGACCGCTTCATCGGGACGCAACGTTTCGAGTAAAGCGGGATTGGTGGCACTTGACCCTAAAATCGGTACGTCGTAGCCCCAATCTTGAGTGTTGGGCTTGTTGAGTTCGATGTAAACAACATCTTCTTCTTCGTCGTGGAAGGAGAAAAATTCGCTTTCGGGACTGTATTCGTCGCGAAACTCAATGGTGGGTTCTGTGGGTAAAAATTGAATGGCATCGTAGCCGATATAGCATTTTTCGGCGGGAGTCAGGGGGGTGTCGTTTTCGATTTTGGCGGCTAACTCTTGATATAGGCGATTGAGACTGGCCAGGGTGCGATCGCTACTGCCGGTGCCAATATGAATTTGCAGGATGTTACGAGGGGCCCGGACTCTGGGAATGCGACGCAAAGCGAGGGCTTCGTCGAGGGGTCCTTTTTGTACGGGCATTTGAGATGCCCCGGTACGGCGAAAATACTCTAAATCGGCGCGATGGGCTTGTAAATGGTCAATATCGTAGAGTTCGGCCGGGCCAAATACGCCATAAGGCAGGGAGTAGGGGAGGGTGTCCCGAATGGCTTGGAGACTGCCCCCTTGGTCAACATAGCGCAACCAATAAAATGAACCAATGCGATCGCGATTACCGGCGGTCATTCCCGTAACGACTCCCCAGTGAAACTCCCCTTGTTGCTCTAAGTTGATGCGATCGCGACGAAAGGGAATGACTTGTTCGTCAACGTGGGAATCAATCGCTTCAATGGGGGTGAGGACTTCGAGATAAATTTCGGATTTCCGCATGACTTGAGCGCTTAATCGCGGTGTCCAAAAGCCAATTTCGGTCAAGCCATCGGTACGGTAGTGCGCGCCTAATTTTGCCGCTAAAGCCTTAGCTTTTTCAAAATAGGTTAGCTCGGAATGTTCGATCGCTGTTGCCCAATCTAAAAGGCTTTGGGTCTCAGCATCGGCAAGAGTGATGCTCTTTTGGGTGTCAACTTTCGTCTCAACTTTCACTGTTATCTATGCTTAGGTTCAACTTTGTTAAAGGGAATCAAGCTGGCAAGCTTAATTGTTTTAGGAAGAATCAATGAAGGGAT
>JBKHDX010000235.1:0-7291 GCA_046541115.1 Spirulinaceae cyanobacterium
ATTTGCGGAACAATAAACGACGGGGACGAGACCACAACCAACTTCCTAGATGAGCTTCGGTGCTGTGAAGACGATAGCCACAAGAACGGTACAGCGCGATCGCCCGCTCGTTGTTTTCTAACACATGAAGATAAATTTCACGATAGCCCCATTGTTTAGCCGTTGGTTCGCAACATTTTAACAACTGACTGGCCAAGCCCCGCCGACGATAAGCGGGGCTGACCGCCAAATTAGCCAGATAAGGATACTGAGAGCCAAACAAACTCGACGCTTTTAAGGTTAGTTCAACCGTGCCGACTAATTCCTCTGGGCGACCCGTCCCCCCCAGAGAGGGTGAAGGGTCTGGGTAACGGGCCTCAGTCACCAAACACAGGTAATGGGGAGAAGCATTTTGTAAACGACTCCGTAAATCTTCGTAAATACCCAGTTTTAGAACCGGATTGAGCCAATACATCCAGCCCACCGGGGGATGAAAACAATCAGTCAACAAGGTAGCCAGACGGCTTAAATCCTCGGTTTGAGCCGGACGCACCCGAAACGTCATAGCAGTAGTGGTGGGGGTTTTAGACAACGGGGAAGGGGTAAAGTTCACGGCTTCACTCACAGCATGTATAGATTGAAAGACAACTCAAACACATCCCCATCAACTCGTTATCACCCTGGCTAATGGGGGGTGCGATCGCTCCTCTCAAACAGCATTGTAGCGACCAATGCCATTCTCGGATAGTCCAAATTCGAGTCGGGGCGATCGCCTTGAGGGGGAGACTCTAAGAAAGGCTACTATTGTAGGAAGGATAGATCGCGGCTTTTTTTGATATCTTAGACCTGCGATTCAAACGTCATCATGGTAGAGATCGTTTATCGTCTCACTGTCTCGAATGGGTGTTATATACAAGCAATCAAAAATTCTTCCGGGGGAGGTAAACGCGACTCGTCATAATATTTGATAGGGTGTGTTGGCGACTCAAGTTTGATTCTTAAAAGCATGGTGCGATCGCGATCCAACGTGCGCTTATTGGCCAAGAGATGCTACTCCGAATGCAGGAGATCGGTGCTGTGAACGCTCAAAATCATTCTAAACCGAAAATTCTGGTGGTTGACGACGAGCCAGACAACCTTGCTTTGCTTTACCGCACTTTTCGTCGCGACTATCAAGTCTTAAAAGCGGAAAGCGGGCCGGCAGCTTTGGCCATCTTGGCAGAAGAACCGGAAATTGCGGCTATTGTCTCCGACCAAAGAATGCCCATGATGAGTGGGACTGAATTTTTGAGCTTAACGGCGGTGCAATATCCTGACATTATTCGGATTATCCTGACGGGTTATACCGATGTGGAGGATTTGGTCGAAGCCATCAACAGTGGCAAAGTGTTTAAATATGTCACCAAGCCTTGGGATGCCGAACACCTGCAAGAAGTGGTGCGTCAAGCCCTCGAAACCCACAACTTGCTCAAAATGCGGACGGAGGAATTGCGCCGTAGTTTGCGCCGCGAGGCTTTACTCTACACCGTCACCAATACCATTCGGAACGCCCAATATGGACAACAAGGGGACTCGCCTTTACAAGAAGTCTTACAAACCATTGTGAATAGTATTGGTACCATGTTAGAGGCGGATATTTGTATTTTGCGTCCCTTCGAGCAAGATAACCTCACCCAAAATGTCTTTGTGTATCAACGGCGAATGCAGCCGTCTTTTATGGCCGCTACCCATCGGGGAAATCGTAACCAGACAACCCCCTCGACGGCATTACCGGGGCCGCTGTTAGCACCCGAACGTCTGGCGTTAACGGTTTGGGAAACCCACGACATCGAACCCATTAACGATATTACTCAGTATGGCGGTTTACAAGCAGAAGATAGCAAAACTCGCGATCGCGCCGCGGCCTTTGCCGAAGCGGATATTTACTCAACGTTACTCATTCCCTTAATTTGTCGTAGCGAATTGGTGGCTGTATTGGGTTTGCATCGTTGTGGTGCGCCGCGACCGTGGCAAGATGATGAAAATCAATTGGTTTTGATGGTGGCTGACCAAGCGGCTTTGGCCATTTCTCAAGCGCGGGCTTACGAACAAGTGCGATCGCTCGCCCGTCGAGAAGCCCTAGTCAACACCATCACCAGTGCCATTCGCTCCAGTCTCGACCCCCAGGACATCTTTAAAGCCATTACCGAGCAGTTGGGGGTGAGTT
Organism: Spirulinaceae cyanobacterium; assembly: GCA_046541115.1. Classification (GTDB taxonomy): domain Bacteria; phylum Cyanobacteriota; class Cyanobacteriia; order Cyanobacteriales; family Spirulinaceae; genus Jaaginema. Next base: position 2,186 of record JBKHDX010000235.1, read on the forward strand.
TAGATGTCGATGGCTGTGCCTTGTCTTTGTGGACCGAAGAAGACGATTTCGTGCATTGTGTGGGCCTCTACGATCGCGCCCAAGGGGAAACCGACAACAGCCATTTACCCCAGTCCCAAGTTCCCATTGCGGGCAATCCGGTGTTACAAGAACTGCTGAGAACGCAGCAACCCGTGGTTTTAGCCGACCTTGAATTAGCCGAAACCGAAGCCATGAGTGGCGTAGACTTACCGTTGCGATCGCCTGCGAGGGCTTTACTGATCGTACCGTTGCTCGTCGATGGTAAGATTATCGGCAGTATTTCCCTGCGACAAATTCAACGCCCCCGACGCTGGGAAACCGAAGACATCGAACTGGCCCAAGCTGTCGCCGCTCAAGCCGCGATCGCCGTACAACAAGCCCGCTTATTTCAAAAAACCCGTTCTATGGCCGAGCGTTTGCTCGAACTCGATCGCCAAAAAACCGAATTTTTCCAAAACGTTTCCCACGAATTTCGCACCCCCCTCACCCTGACTATCGGCCCCCTCGAAGCCGCCATCGAAAAAAACACCGGATTGCCCCTCGAACAATCCAAAATGCTACTTCGCAACTCCCGCCGCTTATTGCGCTTGGTCAATCAACTCCTCGACCTCCAACGCCTTGATGCCGGGCAAATGCAGTCTAACTTCTGCCCCTGCGATTTAGGGGAAGTGATTCAACAAATTGTCGAAACCTTTGAACCCTATTGCGAAAAGAAAAACCTCTATCTCAAAACGGCGCTCAATCCCTGTCCCTCGGTTTATCTCGATGTCGAAAAATTTGATAAAGTCATCTACAATCTGCTGTCCAATGCCATGAAATTTACCCCCTCTCAGGGCAGCATCGAGATTCGACTGAACCCTCTCGACAATAATCGCATTTGTATCGAAGTTAAAGACACCGGGATTGGCATTTCTCCGCAGCATCTCCCCCATTTATTCGAGCGTTTTCGTCAAGCTGATGGCTCCATTGACCGTTCCTATGAAGGGACGGGTTTAGGATTATCTTTAGTCAAAGAAATTGTCGAACTCCACGGCGGTCACATTACTGTAGATTCGATGAAAGCCACCCCGGAAAACGCCGATTGCGGTACAACCTTTACGATCTGGCTCCCCACCGGGACGGCTCATCTGCCTCCAGATCGGGTTAGAGAAACCCCCACGGCAATACAGCCGTTGCGAGCCACTGTAGAACTCGCGGATTTGGAGTTAGAATTGCTTGATTATGAAAGCAGTCAAGATAATGCCGAAGGAAACGAAGAAAATCTAGAACCTGTTAGGGATTCTCACAGATTAATCCTGGTTGTCGATGATAATCCCGATTTACGCACTTATGTTTCTCAGATTTTGCGCTCGGCAGGATATCGGGTGAAAACCGCTTGTAATGGCGAAGAAGGTTTCGAGCAAACGCGAAAATTTCTGCCCCATTTGATTGTCACTGACTTAATGATGCCCAAGGTATCGGGATTTGATTTAATTCGCCTGATTCGCGATGACGAGCAATTTAAAGGCACACCGATTATTTTGCTGACGGCTAAAGCCGATGAAGATAGTCGCATTACCGGAGCCGAACAAGGGGCAGATGCTTATCTTGCCAAGCCGTTCAACGATCGCGAATTACTCGCTGAAGTCCGCAACCTCTTGGCTTTAAAAGCCAACGAAGAACGTGTTAAAGAACTGAATCAATACCTGACTCAATCGGTGCTGAGTCGCTTTCTACCGCCGACAATGGTCGAGCGAGCCGCAAAAGGCGAGTTAACCCTCGATCTCAGTCCCGAACCCCGTTTAGTAACGATTTTGTTTAGCGATATTGTTGGGTTTACCCAATTGTCTAATACTTTGCGATCGCGCCGGGTATCTCAAGTCCTCAACGAATATCTCCAAGCCATGAGTAATGTGGTATTCGAGCAAGGGGGAACGGTAGATAAATTTGTCGGGGATGCCATTTTAGCCCTTTTTGGCTCTCCTGAAGACTTATCCCCTCAAGAACAAGTCCGCCGCGCCGTGAATACCGCCAAAGGAATGTACCAAGCCCTCGATGACCTCAATCAACGCTGGCAAGCCCAAGGGATTTTAGGTCAGGATGAAAAAACCCCTTTACTGCGTTTTCGTTGCGGTATCCACCAAGGAACGGCGGTTGTAGGGATGTTTGGCAGTCAACAGCGATCGGATTATACCGCGATCGGCCCTTCCGTTAATATTGCCTCTCGTCTCCAAGAAGCAGCCCAACCCAACAGTATTTTAGTGTCGGCGGTAGTGGCGGATTATTTGTCCGATACGGAAATCGAACGTTTTGGCCCGTTAAAGCTGAAGGGAATCGATGAAACGGTGTTGGCGTTTTTGGTGAAATGATACCAAATTCGGTTAAAATCTACCGTCTGCCTTGTTAAATTGCCCTAACGTTACACAAATCCCGTAGGGGCGGGGTTTCCCCGTCCAATCTACACTTTTTTGACAACTCCCCGCCGTAAACGGTCGGGGATTCTCGCTTCATCGGGAGAGCCTAGAAAACACGGAACTCAGTCCCAATATTTTCCCCGATCTCTTTACCCTCAGCGAGCGTTTTTTCCGTCTGCCCGACGGTACTTTAATTTGAAGTTTATCACAAAGCCGTCCTCTAAGGACGGGGCTAATAACCCAAAATTTTGGGTAAATTAAGATTTTGATCTCAAATTCAGCAAGCCCTGAAGGGCTTACTACAGGTGAGGTTTCTCCACTCAAGCATCAAGATGAAGTCGTCTATCCCGTTAATCCGCCCGCAGATTAAAAATCTGGGGCTAATATAACAAAGTCCACCTACGCGGACTCTGGGAATTAACGGGTTATAACGGCGCGATCGCACTTGGACTATACTTTTTTGCTATCCACCCTTGCGGACGATCCTCGATGAAAAAAATTTGGTGTATTGGGCTGAGTTTTATCGCTTCAACACTATTGTTTGGGTGTAGTCGTCCTCAGACTGACTCGACAATTTCCGATTCTGAAACCTTAACGCCAAGTATGGACTCCACTGCACTCAGTCCCACTATTCAAACCCAAGTTGACCAAACTTTAGTTGAAAACGGCCCCGGTGTTGCAATTTTGGTGATGGAAAATGGCGAAAACCTCCACGCAGAAGGTTACGGTTTTCGAGATATAGACGCACAACTTCCCATTACCCCAAATACGGTTTTTGACCTCGCATCCGTATCCAAGCAAATGACTGCTTTGGGGATATTAATTCTCATGGAAAAGGGGGAATTAGATGTAGAGAATGCGGTGACGGATTATCTCCCCGATTTTATCGATCCGAATCCTGACGATCCGATTACAGTCGCGGATTTACTGCATCATACCTCTGGCTTGGCTGATTATACCGGAGAGGCTTTTCAGTCATCAGTTATCAGTCATCAGTCATCAGTAACTACCGAAAATCAAGGCGATCTTTCAAAATATGATTCTCTTTCGGATACTGAGTTTGCGAATTTAACCCTAGAGGATCATTTGTTGTGGTTGAATGAACAAGAATCGGTGCGCGATCGCGGTACAGAATTTGAATATAACAATAGTAACTATGCCTTACTCGCATTAATGATTCAGCGAGTCGCAGAAAAACCCTTTGCGGCGTTTATGCAAGAGGAAATTTTCGCACCGTTGGGAATGTCGCAAACCCTGGTATATCAAAATCTCGGACAAATCATTCCCCAACAAGCGAAGGGTTACGCGGTTTCTGAGGATGGAGAGGTAACGGAATCGAGTTTCCCTACGGTTATTACAGGGGATGGTAATATTTTTAGTTCAATTGCGGATTTAGCGAACTATAACCGAGGCTTGCGAGATAATACTTTAATCAGTCCTGAAACCTTAGCCCTCGCGTTTACTCTAGGGGAAGCTACTAAAGATTATGGCTTCGGTTGGGCAGTTACCGAGACTTATGGGCATCATAGCGGCAGTTGGGATGGCACTAGCACTTATTATCTATTTTATTTCGATCCGGCAATTAGTATTGTGGTGTTATCCAATGATGAGAATTATGACCCGGAGGAATTGGTAGACGCGATCGCGATGACTTTGGATTTGGAGTAATATCTAAAGGAGTTTTGAGTTTAACAAATAGAGTGCTACGAAAAATATTTTATAATTGAAAAGTACAGAAGATTAGGAAAAACTAAATACCATGAAGATTTCCTTAACATCAGAACGTCAACAATGGGTTGAAGATAAAGTTCAAAGCGGACGCTATCAATCGGTAAGCGAAGTAATTGAAGAAGGATTAAGACTGTTAGAAGAGCGCGATCGCGTTTATCAAAATCGTCTGGCTGAATTACAAGCTCAAATTGATGTGGGAATCCAACAACTCGATCGTGGGGAAAGAGTAGATGGAAAAGCAGTGATTGAACGTTTGTTGGCCAAAAATCGTTCAGATGATTGAAAAGAATTTATGAGCAATTATTTTCTATCTTTACAAGCAGAGCGCGATCTTGAAGACATTAATGATTATATTGCTCAAATTAATCCAGAAGCAGCGAATCGGTTATTAAAACAGATTGCACAACAACTAGAAAGACTTTCTACCTTTCCCGCAATGGGACGACGATGGGATGTACTAAACCCTCCTTTGCGTAGTTTTCCCGTAGAGGATTATTTGATTTTTTATCGTCCCCTTGAAAATGGCATTGAAGTTACTCGCATTGTCAGTGGTTATCAAGATATGAAAAATATTTTTCCTGAATTACATGAAGAATTGTAAGCAGCAGTAGGGTGCGTTCCCAACCACAACTTCCGCGACAATATGTTTAGGCAGGTTTCTGTTAAAGATTATATATTTTAGACTTAGAAGCTATTTTAAAATTATCTGTTTGTCTTATGAGCTATCGCGACATTATCACGATTGAGCCAGATAAACGGGGTGGCAAACCCTGTATTCGTCGGATGCGGATTACAGTTTATGATGTTTTAGGTTGGTTAGCTGCGGGTATGTCTGTTGCTGAAATTATTGATGATTTTCCAGAATTAACAGAAGCAGATATTAGAGCTTGTCTGGAGTTTGCAGCCGATCGCGATCGCCTTATCTTGTAGTGGTGTAAAACATCTTAAACGGTGGGTTACG
>JBKHDX010000236.1:0-7185 GCA_046541115.1 Spirulinaceae cyanobacterium
GGGCTGCAATTAACTTTGCGGCCCAATCCGAAGACGGCTTAACGGCATTGGCATTAAATATTTTGCGTCAGTTTCCCTTTGAAACGGTTTATCTCGACATTGACCAAATCTTTCAAGTCACTGACGAAATCAACAGTATTTTTCAACTCAGCAACACCGTTTTCGAGGGTCTCGACCAACAAGCGCAACAGGAAACGGCTCAAATTAATCCCACTGATTTTAACCAATTGCCGGATTTGCGCCAAATGGGAAGCTATCCCTGGCAAAAAACGACGATTACTTTTACTAATCCCAACCGTCCCGAAGCTGTCCCGGCCGATCTGTATCGCCCCCTCAACGTCTCCAATGCGCCAGTTATTGTCATTTCCCACGGCGTTGCCTCCAACCGCGATACTTTTGCTTATTTGGCGCAACATCTGGCTTCCTGGGGCTTTGTAGTGGCGATTCCCTTGCATCCGGCCACCAGTAGCGATCGCTTTGCCCGTTTTATTTCCGGTTTTGATACGCCCCCCGACCCGGAAGTCTTGATTAATCGTCCTTTGGATATTCGGGCGTTATTGGATGCTTTAGAAAATTTAGCGACAACTGACCCCCAATGGCAAAATGTCATGAATCTCGACCAAGTGGGGACAATTGGTCAATCTTTGGGCGGTTATACGGTGTTGGCAGTTGCGGGTGCGACGCTTAATTTTGACAATTTGCGGCAATATTGCGTGGATATCGAAGAAAAATTGACCTTTAACTTGTCTTTACTACTGCAATGTCAAGCTTTAGACGTAAATAATCCTTCAACTACTTTGCGCGATCCAAGAGTGAAGGCCGCGATCGCCCTCAATCCCTTTGCTAGTGAAATTTTTGGCGAGTCGGGCATGGAGTCGATTTCAATTCCCGTGATGATGGTGGGGGGAACCAGCGATTTTGTAACTCCCGCCTTGTCCGAACAAATTACTCCCTTTTCTTGGCTCGATAATCCTGAAAAGTACCTAGTTTTATTAGAAAATGGCACGCATTTTTCTTTTTTACCCAGCGAGGGGGAAAATGTCTTACCCATTCCCCCCGGTTGGCTGAGTGAAAATTCCGAACAAGCGCATCCGATAATCCAAGGTTTTGCAGTGGCGTTTATGCAAACCTATCTGCCCCCCAACGTGGCTTTACCGTCACAAGCTTATCTCAACGATGCTTATGCTCAGTTTCTCAGTACCAAAGATTTGAGTTTAACCTTGGTGCGGTCTTTATCAGTTATCAGTCATCAGTTATCAGTCATCAGTTTTTTAGGCAGTGGGCAGCTTTTTCAGTTATCAGCATCTAAGGGGCAGTCGGCAATCGGCAATCGGCAATCGGGGGGAGTGGGGATGCAAGCCCCTCCAAAGGAGTCAGAAACTTCTTGCTACAGGGCAGACTCTATAAAAAAGCTCAAAGCTAGACGCTTATAAGCGTTACAGCCCAAAAAAGTAAATTTAACGTTTCGCGCGAGTGTCATCTCCTCATCAGTCATCAGTTTTTTAGGCAGTGGGCAGCGCGTGCTGTGGGCAGAGAAATTACCAATTATCAATTACCAATTAGGGGATTTTGATAATAACAAACAACTAACAACCAACAACCAATAACAAACAACCAATAACCAACAACTAAACGTGCTTTTTAAACGCCAAAGTCACATTATGACCGCCAAAACCGAAGGAATTGGATAAAGCCACATTCACTTCCTGTTCGCGGCTGACTTGGGGAACATAATCCAGGTCGCATTCTGGGTCGGGGTTTTCGAGGTTTATGGTGGGGGGAACGCGATCGCGATGAATCGCCATAACTGTAGCCACCGCTTCAATACCACCGGAACCGCCGAGTAAGTGACCGGTCATGGATTTAGTGGAACTGACGGTAATTTCGTAAGCGCGATCGCCCAAAGCCTTTTTAATTGCCTTGGTTTCCGTTTTATCATTTGCCGGGGTACTTGTCCCGTGAGCGTTAACATAACTCACTTGTTGCGGCATTAAATTCCCATCTTTGAGGGCGAGTTCCATGGCCCGAGTTGCACCGTAACCATCGGGAACCGGAGAAGTCATGTGATAAGCATCGCAAGTGGTGCCATAACCCACAATTTCGGCGTAAATCTTAGCCCCCCGTTCTAAAGCCTGTTCGAGTTCTTCGAGAATCAAAATCCCGGCCCCTTCTCCCATCACAAAACCGTCGCGATCGCGATCGAAAGGACGACAAGCATGGGCGGGGTCGTCATTGCGGGTAGATAACGCTCGGGCTGAGGCAAATCCTGCCAAGGACAAAGGCGTAATCGCCGCTTCAGTACCGCCACAAATCATGGCTTTAGCGTAACCCCGCTGCACCAAGCGAAAGGCATCCCCAACGGCGTGGGATCCTGCCGCACAAGCGGTTACGGTACAAGAGTTTGGCCCTTTTGCCCCGGTATGAATCGCTGTCAATCCCGCCGCCATATTCGCAATCATCATGGGAATGGTAAACGGACTACAGCGATCGGGGCCTTTAGTCAGATAAACCGTTTGTTGGTCTTCCATAACCTTTAAACCGCCGACTCCGGTTCCAATTAACACCCCGACTTGTTCGGCGTTGAGATCGTTAATAACCAACCCAGAATCCGCCAGGGCTTGTTTACTCGCACATACCCCAAACTGAGCAAACCGATCCATCCGTTTTGCGTCTTTGCGATCCAAATAAGCAGTAGGATCGAAGCCTTTGACTTCTCCGGCAATCCGACAAGCATGACGGGAAGGGTCGAACAAAGTAATGGGGGCGATACCGTTGCGTCCGGCTATCAAGCCTTCCCAATACTCAGCCACAGTATTTCCAATCGGGGTGATTGCGCCTAACCCCGTGACAACGACACGATGGAGTTGCGGATTTGTCATAATCGGTTACTTAAGGGTGTTTTAACCCAGAATACTTAGAATCTTGTACAGAATGGGGGAACAGCGAGAAATGTTAATAAACCGTAGATTTTTAAGCCGAAGCTTTAGATTTTTCTTCAATATGTTCGACAGCTTTACCAACGGTGGTAATTTGTTCGGCGGCTTCGTCGGGAATGTCAATATTAAAAGCTTCTTCTAAAGCCATAACTAATTCTACGGTGTCTAAGGAATCTGCGCCGAGGTCATTGGCAAATGTGGCTTCGGGGGTTACTTTGTCCTTATCCACTTCTAGCTGTTCGGCAACGATGTCTTGGACTTTGGCAAAAATTTCTTCATTCATGGATATTTTCTTCAACCTGGAATAGACAGTAGTATGAAGCTAGGGCAATAATTAAAGAATTGCTTTAGCATTTTTTATCTTATCGGAAAGAGTGACCCGCATGGCAAGCAGTGGTCGCTATTTATACTGGCCGGGTGCAGCAAATGAAAATTGTCTCTTGTTGATGTCACTTCGTCAAGCTCAAGGCGATCGCTTTTTATGGGGCTTTCGCGTCATTGGTCACTGGTCATTGGTCTGATATACTTAACCCGTTGACAAGGGACGATCGCGATCGCTTTCGGTGACGCGAGAGCAAGATACCTTCAGGGCGGGGATGACCTGACTCTCGACACAGGTTGACCTGGATAAGGCATGATGAAGAAAGTCCGTTTTCATTCACCGCTTGCTTATGTCTGCTCTCTCCTATGCCTATTTTCCGGGTTGCGTTGCTCAAGGGGCTTGTCAGGAATTGTACCTGTCTACGGCGGCTCTGGCCCAAGCTCTGGATATTGAATTAATCGAATTGAAAAAGGCCGCTTGCTGCGGATCGGGAACGTATAAAGAAGACTCGCAACTCCTCGAAGATACCGTCAACGCCCGTAATATTGCTTTGGCTGAGTCGCTGAATTTGCCTTTATTGACCCATTGCAGCACTTGTCAGGGGGTCATCGGTCATGTAGACGAACGCCTCAAACAAGCCCAGGAAGACGACCCGGTTTATCTCGAACAAATTAACACTCTACTGAAGAAAGAGGGGGGGTGTTCGCCTTATCAGGGAACCGGAGAGGTCACGCATTTGCTGTGGGTGTTGGTGGGAAAATACGGCTTGGATCGGGTGAAGGAAAAGGTAACGCGATCGCTCTCTGGATTAAAATGCGCGGCGTTTTATGGTTGCTATTTGCTGCGGGCCCAAGATACTTTACCCCACGATGACCCGTTTAACCCCACTTCGATGGAACAGGTTTTTGAAGCAGTCGGGGCTACTCCGATTTTATACCCCGGACGGACGCAGTGTTGTGGCTGGCCGATTTCGAGTTATGCCCCGAAAGAGTCGTTTAGTTTAGCCGGAAAACACATTCAAGCGGCGATCGCCGCTGGCGCTGATTGTATCGTTACTCCTTGTCCCTTGTGTCACCTTAACTTGGATTCTCGTCAACCGGAAGTCGAAAAAGTTATCGGTCAATCTTTGGGTTTACCGATTCTACATCTGTCTCAGTTGGTGGCGTTGGCGTTGGGCGTTGAACCGCAAAAGTTGGGTTTAGATAAGCACGTTGTTTCTACGCGATCGGTTTTACAAAAGCTGGCGTAAGTTGGCAGTTATCAGCATCTAAGGGGCAGTCGGCAATCGGCTTGTAGGGGCGGGGTTTCCCCGCCCAACAACCAACAACCAATAACCAATAACCAATAACAAAAGACAAAATAACTGGACTTGGGATTCATGAGTGGTGAAACCCAAGTCCAGTTAATTAACGGTCAAATTTTGCTAAAAAATACGATTTTCATCCAGAATTAACTCTTATGTTTGAAATCGTTTAACCATTCGCGCACTTGCTCGGCAGCGATGTCGCGACTGCCTAAACCAAAAGCGAGGGCGATCGCGACGGCAATAGCCCCTAAAAGCAAGCCAAACGCCAAGTTAACAATACTGGTGGCAATGCCCATTTGACGCAACGCCATGGCAATCGAAAGGGCAATAATGGCAACCCGGGCCGCTTGACCTAAAACGCGGGCTTGGCGATCGCCGGAACTGGTAATCACCATAAAGGCTAAATTCGCCAAATACAAGCCCACCGCAAAGATAATCAACGCCACTAACACTTGACCGGCAATGACCACTAAGCCGGAAACCAAAGCAGTGAGGGCAGGAATTTGCAGAATATCCACAGCCGCGAGAACCGCGAATAACATAATCGCGACATAGGCAATAATGCCGATGACTTCTGACGGCGTTTTCTGTAAAGAAGAAGGGGCCCCACTTGGTGGCGGTGTGGTATCCGTCGGGGGGCTGGTGGGGTCTGTAGGCGGTGTGTCTATGGTCGGGGGTGTTTCTACGGCCTGGGGTTCGGGTAAGCCCATCCACCGGAAAACATTGTTAAAGCCGATCCCGGTCAAAATATTCGTGACCAACTCGGAGATAAACTGAGCCGCGACCCAGAACAAAATCAAGACAATAACCGCCGAGAACAGTTGCGGCAAGTACTCTAAGACCACTTCGAGCATTTGCACCGCTGGGGCAGAAATGGCTCGGATTTCGAGGGCATTGAGGGCGGCGATCGCCACCGGGATCAAAACCAACACATATACAATGGTTCCCAAAATCCACGATAGAGATTGGGTTGTGCCGGAAATGCCAAACCGGGCCCCGATTTGATCGACTCCCGCCGCGGCCAGTAAGTTGGTGACCACGCGACGCACCACTTGAGCCACCAACCAACCAATCGCCGCAATAATAATCGCGGCAAAGATGTTGGGTAAAATCCGCAGAATGCCGTTGAGTAACTCTTGGACGGGTTCGAGCGTACCTTCGAGTTCGAGGGTGTTGAGAATCGCAGGCAAAAACAGCAGAAAAATAAACCAATACAAGGTATTCCCAATGGTTTCGCTGAGGGAAAACTGTTGGGTATTGGCTTCGCGTTGTTCGCCCGGACTGCTGTTGACTTGCTGGCCAAGGCGTTCGTCGAGGTTGACGGCGTTGAGGGCCCGGACTGTCAACATTTTGACCAGGGTGGCAATCAACCAAGCCACGGCTAACAAAATCAACGCCCCACCAATTTTCGGAATAAAGCTTGTGACTTCATTCAAAAGGATGGTGAGGGGTTGGGAGACTTCTCGCAGGTTAAGGGCTTCTAGGGCAGCAATAACCGTAAACAGGATGACGATCCAGAAAACGATCTTGGCAATCCAATGTTCAATGGGAAAGGCCTCACCTTCGCTACTGCCTGTCATCCAAGCAGCAATTTTGTTATCAATGGTGGTTTTCTTGAGTAAACTTTTGACGATGCCTTGAGCAATCAGAGCGATAATCCAGCCAACCACTAAAATAATAATGGCGACGATTACATTCCAAACATCGTTGGCTAAGCCTGCACCTAAAGCACCGACGAGAAAGTCTGGCGCTTCAGTGTCGGGTATTTCAGGCACTTCCATTTGTGCAAGAATGGGTAATCCCTGCCTCTGGAATAGTGTATTAGTAAAATCGGTCATAGGTGAAATTCAAAATCAATGAATGGTTTTAGCGGTGCATTTTTGATGACAAGATACTCTTGCGTGAGTCCACATTACTGTGCGATCTCGTCTAATTCAAGGCAGTCCGTAGCAAGCAATCCCAAATCCCTTTACTTTCTCTACATTTTTCGCTAAAGGAGCAAAATAACCATAATTATGGCAGTTCGTCAAGTTTTTGAACAAGCGATTCAAATTAAAGCCAGTTCTACTGTGGTCGAACGGTGCATCACCGATCGCGACTTAATGCACCGATGGTTAAACCCCGCGTTACGCTGCGAGTCTGTGGGAGAGTGGAGTACCGAGGTGGGAAGTCGTAGCCGTTTTGTGGTACAAATTCCCTTGATTCAACCCACGCTGAGGAATGTTGTTGTTGCCCGAGAACCGGGTTTAGTGGTTTGGGGGTTTGATGGTTTTTTTCGAGGGCGCGATCGCTGGGAATGTCAACCGAATGCGGCGGGAACTTATCTCCTCAACCGCTTTGAAGTTTTTGAAATTCCGAATCCTTTAATCAATTTGGGTTTCAACTGGTTTGCCAAAAACTGGACAAAAGACGATATGAAAGCCCAACTCCGTCGCCTCAAGCGCGTGGCTGAAGAAACGTATTACTTGGAAAAGTAACAGGCAACGGGACAAATGACTTCTGCCTTTTGATAGAAGTTTGGTTGTTGGTTGTTGGTTGTTGGTTATTGGTTGTTGGTTATTGGTTATTGGTTATTGGTTGTTGGTTGTTGGTTATTGGTTATTGGTTGTTGGGCGGGGAAA
>JBKHDX010000237.1:0-7131 GCA_046541115.1 Spirulinaceae cyanobacterium
GGTTATTGGTTATTGGTTATTGGTTATTGGGCGGGGAAACCCCGCCCCTACAAGCTTATTGCCCACTGCCTACTGCCTACTGCCCACTGTCCACTGCCTACTCCCTACTGCCCCTTAGATGCTGACGACTAAAAAAGCGCCTCTATTCTCAAGAGGCGCTTTTGATCTAAATACCCAATCAACTATTCCACGCAATTGAGCATCCGTAACATGGCTGCCGCCGCATAATTACGTCGCGAAGCCGAATCTGGCTCAAAGCGATTGCCCGTTTCATTCACAGGTGAAGCCACACCGCAATAAGAAGACATTTCTTGAATAGTTTGGTTGGCCCAGTGATTGCTGATATCCGAGAAAGATTGAGAATTCTGGGTTGTTGCCAGAGTTGGGGCTTGGCCGCGTTGATTTTTAACAAATTGCGCCGCTTTTTTCATCACTGCGATTAATTCAGCCCGCGTAACGTTTTGGGTGGGGCGGAAAGTTCCGGTGAGATAACCGCTTACAATATCATTGTCCCGCGCCCACTTGATTTTGGCGGCACTCCAGCGATTCGTCGGGACATCGGGAAAAGGTGCTGCGGTCGGGGCGCTGGCGGGGGGTAAGTTGATGTCATCGAGGCTGTTAATGGCTTCATAAACAATAGACACCAATTGTTCGCGGGTGAGGGAGGCAAGGGGGCGGAAGGTATTGTCTTCGGGGAAGCCCGCAATAAAGCCAATTTGAACCGCTTGTTCGATTTCAGAACGATAAATGTCTGAGGCAATATCACCAAAAACGGCACTACCACCACCACCAGTATTACCACCACCGCCGCCACCGGCTGTGCCTTGGATACGGCTAAAGTAAATGTGGCCTAAACCTTGGCCATCGTAAGCCCGACGGGTAAATTGCCAACCGGGTTCGAGTTGTAATTCGAGAATACCGTCGGCTAAACCATTGGTACGAGCGATTAAGATTTCCGAACCCTGTACGCCGACGCGGGGTTGACCGATTAAGGCTAATTCGTTATCACGGGGAACGATGCTAAGGAGGTAGTCAAAGCCGTAATCTTGGCCGTCGATGCGAATGGAGTAACCGTTACTGTCTCGGTAGCGGCGACAACTTCCGGTAAAGTCGAAGGTTTCCCATAAAGGATCGATCACAATGGGGCTAGAGCCAATTTCGTTCCAGCAGTTTTGCCGTCCGGCGATTTGCTCCATTACAATCAGGGTATAGCCGCGAGCAAAGGGGGAAGCAACGGCGACAAAGTTATCTTGGGGTAGGGTTTGTTCGCTGAACAAGGATTGCGCTGAAACGCTACCGAGAGGGGTCAAAGCAGCGAGGGCAAATGTGGTTAAGGCGGCTAATTTACGAGGTAGTGCAAACTTCATGGGGAGTCTTTGAGTCAAGATTAGGATTGATTTAATTATTTATTCTGAGATGAGACGGTTCGATTCGCGTAATACTCTCGTTGCAGTTTTTTGATTGTCTGCTGGGTCGGGGATTAAATAATTCCGAAGACAGCAGAAACTGAAACCGTTATACCTTTGTTGGGTGTTGGGTTTAACGGACTTTATGGCAATGACACTCACTCCCGGTTTTTAGAATGGGGGTGAGACAGTATCACCGATCGTCTCATATTTTATTTGGGTTGTAGATAAAGAATTAAAAAGGTGCAATTGAGTTCCCACCCAGAGGGGAGTGGTGGGATTAGTAGCGGGTTTCAAAGCCCTGTAAACCTTTGGCTGGCCTGTGTTCGACGATAATATCTCGCACTTTGGCTGCGGGGGGGCCGTCGTAGCACCAGTTAATCATTTTTTCGACCGTGGCGCGATCGCCCTCAAACACTGCTTCGACTCGGCCATCATGGAGGTTTTTCACCCAACCCCGCAAACCGAGTTGTTGCGCTTTGTTCACCGTGGAATAGCGATAGCCAACCCCTTGTACTGTACCGGAAATATAAACGTGGGCTTGAGTTTGTTGGGTGGTGGGAGAGGATTCTGGCACGTTGCTGGGTCTCCTGGGTATCTTCTTTTTTGATTTTATCGATAGACTATTGCCAGATAACTTCACACTTCTTTACATCTGGTATGACTTCGACTGAATTGTTATTTAATGGTGCAAATTTATTTGTGTTGCCTTTTTGGGCGTTGATGATTGTTTTGCCGAAATGGGGTCTGACGAAAAAGATTATCGCCTCTCCCCTGCCGTTGGTGGCGTTGGCGTTGTTATACGGCTATTTTTTTGTCAATTCCCTTGACCCGGAAACCGCCGAAGCCCTGTCTAGTCCTCAGTTGAGCGCGATCGCGTCGGCGTTTAGCGACAACCGCGTCATGGCAACGGGTTGGGTCCATTATTTAGTAATGGATTTATTTGTCGGTCGCTGGATTTACCAGGAAGGACTCAAAACCGGAGTTTGGACGATTCACTCCCTCATTCTCTGTTTATTTGCCGGGCCTTTGGGGTTGCTGTCCCACTTTATTACCCGTTGGGTGACTCATTCTTTTTTCAGCAAGCCGGAAACGGAACCCACCGCTACGGCCAATTAAAGCGATAGTCCCACGGAGGGACAACCCCGTAGGCGGTTCCAAATCCGGAACAACAATCCCGGCAATTCTGCTTAAAAACCCCGGTTATTGGGAAAAACCGGGGTTTTATTTAATATAAATAGTTCGAGCCTTGGGCGGGGTCGGGGGCAAAGGCCAGCCACAAGGGAAACTGCAATAACGCCAGATCGATCCGTTCTTCGGTATCGTCAATGATAATTAAAGGCAGTTCTTTGGCTGCGACTAAGCGCTCGGCTTTTTGCACTAGGGCTTCTGGGGATTCAAACAATACGACCCCCCGTGACGGGCCGAAATCACTGCGGGAAATACCTAAACAATCTTGTAACCCTCGTCGCCATTCCCCTAAGCGTTCGGGGGTATTGGCTAAAACTAACACTTTGGCGCGATCGCGATATAAATTCCGTAAAATCGAAATCGCCGCCGAAGCCACCAAAATATTCTGTAAGCGGCTCCCCATCGATCGCAACGAACCGCGGCCGCCTTGGCGCAAAAACCAATCGCTGACGCGCTCGGCGTGAATCGGCTCGAAGGTACGACGCAACTGCCAAGGGGGCCCGTAGTAATCGGGGCGGGTGCGGTACTGTTCGAGTAGTTCTCGCACTTGGGCGACGTTGTTCTGAAAGCTGGCTCGCGCAAACTGCGGATTGGGAACTGCATCGCTTGGGGGGGCAGGAGTTCGCCGTTCGGGGCGATTGCTGCTGGTTTCGCGACGGGGGGATTGGAGTTCGGGTAAGTCCAGTTGTTCGGCGGCGGCGGCTAAGTCTTGTAAACTGCCAACAAGGTAATCTTTAAAGCCTTGCACGCGAATGGCCATATTTTGGGAAACTCCGGCGAAAGTGGTTCGCATTTCTTCATTAATGCGATCGCGACGGCGTTCGAGTTGTTCAATGTTACTTTGTAACTCTTTTTTACGCTGTTCGAGTTCTCTCAAGCCTTCTTGGACTAAACGCCCCATGGACGATTGCATTTCGGCCGATTGAGCCGAAATCATTTGATTTTTTTGCGCCACTAGGTCTTGAATTTCGACTTGTAGCGCTTGTTTTTGCTGCTGGAGGCGGGCAACATCGTCTCGGAGGGAGTCGGCGTTATCTTCTGGATTTGCGATCGCCTCTGGGGGATTTTCCGGCGGTTCGTTGGGAGGGCCGCTACCTTGGCTGGTTACGGGGGGCTGTTCTGGGGGTTCGGTTTCTGCTGTCGTCTCCGGGGTTTCCGGTTCAACGGTGGCCTCAATCTCGACGGGGATTTCTTCGATGTCGGCTTCCGGTTGTGCGGGGGTTGGGTCTGCGGCAGTATCTTCTCGCAGTTTGAGTTCGGGTAAAGGGGCTAAAGACTCCTCTGCCTCAGTTTCTGGAACCGGGGTATCCCAAGGATCGACCGTGAGGGGGGAGTCATCTGCCTCATCCCCGGATTCAGCCATAAATGCTTGTTCTAGCTCTTGGTCGGGCGTTTGGGGTTCATCTGGGTGCATAAATCAGTTGTTAATCTTCGCGTACACTGTCAGGAATTCGGTTTACCGTTAATCTTGGCGGGGTAGAGAGTCAAGACAAGCAGCCAGGGTTTCTGGATTGAAAAGAATCGGCAGAAAATGGATGCTATTGACTTCCTTAAAATAAAACAAAATCGGAACGGGTTTCCAGAAAATCCGCCAGTTGAGCCAATCGCTGTAGGGAAAACGGCGAATTAGTTTTCCCGAACGATAGATATCTAATGCTGTTTCGGTAAACTGTAGGCGAATGGTTAATGCTTGGATTAATAAAAATACACCAAATAGGGCGATCGCTAACCCGACCCATCGTTGCAGGAGAACGATGGGAATTGAGCCAATGATTAAAACTAAGGGAATGGCGTAACTTGGCTGGAGTTCTGTAATGGGTTCGGCGGAAACGGAAGATTTAGAAGCAGTCATAAGTTCGAGCCACTGAAAATCAGATGTTGCACTACTGATTTTCATTTTAAGCCGCCCTTATCAATTGTTAACAGTTCTGGCGGGATGAGGCTTGTGGGGGCTTGAGGTTTGAGTCAATAATCCATTGCCGCCGAGGGGTCGTCTACTAAAAGGCTGGTATTAATGTTATTCCAGCTCGCGATCGCTAAAATCAGAACGACGGCAACGAAGGTAGTGGTATAAACCGCGACTATTTGGCTGAATAAACGCTTATTGTCGAGAAATTTTGACATTTTGAGGGAATGACGTTAAAGATGAGTTGCTGTCTGCCTTGGTTTTCAGGGATTTGGGCGATCGCCCAAACCCCTAAAAATGCTGTCTAAGCTTGCCATGACAGCAACGACAAACTAATTTAAATTTAAATTAGTCTTATCTTAATCAATCTTTAACTTGACAGAACCTACCGATCGGGAGACAAACTTAATCGGCAATAACGTAATTCTCTGGCGTGACTTGAATGGCTGGGACTGCGGTAACTGCTTGATACAAGCGTTCGGCTAATACAGCGTTGGCACTTTCGGTGAGGTGAATCGGATCGATAAACGCTTCAGGAGTGGTTTCTGTATTTTGAAACAGTTGGTGGAAGTTAAAAATATCGATGTTGTTGGGATAAGCTTTTTTCAGTTGATTATTAGCAGTATTTAAGGCAGCATAGCCTTCTTGAATTTGTTGTTGATAATCTTGGCTCAACTGTTGGTAAAGCGCGTTTTCCGAGCCACTCAGGGCTTCTGAATTTCGTCCTGTGATTTCCGGTTGAATCGCCACAATTAAGGGAATACCGGCTCCTGCTGCGAGTTTGACCATTTGTTTGTAGTTGTTGCGATACCGATCCACGCGACGCTGAAGTTCCTGTTCGTTTTGGGGAAGATGAGCCGCGAGGGTGTTTTCGCGCTCGAGAATGCCGAGAGTTTTTTGGGTTAAGGGGAGTTCGGGGCGCAAAATAAAGTAATTGACCGCTCGATATAAAGCAGTGCGACTTGTCCATTTGTGCAAGGACTGTTTGACAGAGGCACCATAATGAGCGAGAGGATTGGCGAGAAATTCATTGATTCTGGGAATATTCGTGGCTTTTTCAACGCTAGGTAACATTAAATCGGTATAACCGCCCACAATCACAATTGCGTCAGGCTGGTACGGTAGGATTTGTAACGCGAGTTGAGCGAGATGATTGCCAGAGGTGTAGCCCGGAACTGCGGCATTAATGGTGCGATAGGTTTTGTTTTCAATTTTGGGGGGTAAAGCCAGGGCTTTTTCTCGTTCGGGGGGAAAGAAGCTGAGAACGTCAGGACGGTATTTTTCGGGGGATTGCTGTTGGCGCTGAACCCGCTCGTTCATGAGGGTTTCCAGTTGGTGAGCCATAGTTGCGGTGTTGCTGGTACTACCCACCCCAAATCCGGTGGAGTTGCCTAAAATAAAGATGCGATATTCGTTGTTCGGTTTAGCGAGGGGGAGTGATTCGCGATCGCGAAAGCCTTGTTCGTTGATTTGCCAATATTCTAAATCGCGATCGCCCACCAGTTCATAACCCACACCCATGCTTTGTTTGGCGACTAAGTTACCGCGATCGCTCAATCCTTTATAGGGTTGGTCGTCACTCATCAAAAAGTTGAGACGATACGCATTGATGAGGGACGGTTCTCCTTGATAATTGGCTAATTCTTGTTGTGTTCCTGACAAACGCAGGGTTAAATGGGCTGCTAATTCGAGCAGCAGCACTGCGACGAGCAACGACGCTAAAATCAACCAAAACGATGGAAAACGGGAACGACGTTTGCCATAAGGAGAATAGCGAGAAGACTTGAAAGTACTACGTTGGGATTTAAACATTCAGCTAATTTATGACGAAGGCAATAGTACAGCGATCAGCAAGATTGAAACCATGTATCCGGGGGAAAGTTAACGCACCCTCGTTAATCTAGATGAACGCAAGGGTTATTGATGATAGCGCGTTTTTTTTGACCGGGGAATAGAGCGTACCGAGAGGCGTGTTCCGGTCAGAGGATAACACGAATTGAATTGCTGGAGAAACCCCGTAGCCGTTATGATATCGCGTAGCGATGCTTTCGCTGGTCATTCTACAAAAGCGCTTCATGCCCTATCAATTATTATTTGTTTGTCTTGGTAATATTTGCCGTTCCCCTTCGGCTGAAAATATTATGAATCACGCGATCGCCCAAGCCGGACTCAGCGATCGCATTGTTTGTGACTCGGCAGGGACTTCGAGTTATCATATTGGTTCCCCTCCCGATCGCAGAATGCAAGCTGCCGCCCTCCGTCGCGGCTTAACCCTCAAAGGAAGCGCCCGACAATTTCTACCCGAAGATTTCACCAAATTTGATTTAATTTTGGCAATGGATCGCGAAAATTACCGAGATATTTTAAGTTTGGATCCCCAAGGTTTGTATCAAGATAAAGTCCGTTTGATGTGTGACTATGCCCAAAATTATCGCGATCGCGAGGTTCGGGATCCCTATTACGGCGGTGAATCTGGCTTTGATTATGTGATAGATTTACTCGAAGATGCTTGTCAGGGCTTATTACAAGAAATTAAGCCTCAACTATAGTAATTCTCAATAAAAACCGTGATTCCCGCCCGCAGATTGAAATCTGGGGCTAACGAAGGCAAAGTCCGCTTTAACGGAC